>DATDJH010000353.1:0-17628 GCA_036520635.1 Acidimicrobiia bacterium | reverse complement strand
GATCTGACCATCATCGCTTACGGGGCGATGGCCCATTTCGCGATGGAGGCAGTCCCCGTGCTCGAGGAGTTGGGTATCAGCCCCGAGGTGATCGACCTTCGCAGTCTCAAGCCACTCGATTGGGCAACCATCGAAGAGTCGATCAAGAAGACGTCACGAGCGCTGATCGTGCATGAGGACAATGAATTCGTCGGCTACGGGGCGGAGATTGCGGCCCAACTCGCCGACAAGGCCTTCGAATGGCTCGACGCACCGGTCCGTCGCTACGCCATGCCCGACGTGCCGATCATGCCCTACGCCGGGTCGCTGGAGAACCAGCTCTACCCCACCCCGGAGGGAATCGTCCGCCACGCCCAGGATCTGGCGAAGTACTAGACCTCGCCCGAGCGCAGCGAAGTCGAGGGGGGTTGGCCCCTCTAACGTCCCCTTTGAATGTCGCTGCTATCCCACCTCTCGGACCTGGTCGGCTCGGCCTTCTCCCAATTGGGATTTCCGGCCGCCCTTGGGGAGGTGGTGCCATCGCAGCGACCCGAACTGGCCCAGTTCCAGTGCAATGGCGCGATGGCTGCCGCCAAGGCCGCCGGGCGGCTCCCGGCCGAAATCGCAGCCGAAGTGGTCGGGATCCTGGCGGCCAATGAGGACGTCGCACAGGTCGAGGTGGCCCCGCCCGGCTTCGTCAACATCAACCTGACCGACGATGCGGTTGCCCGCTGGGCGGATCTGACTGCGACTGACGACCATCTCGGTTTCCCGCCCGCCAGTGCCCCCGAACGCGTCGTCGTCGACTACGCCGGGCCCAATGTCTCCAAGGCGATGCATGTCGGCCACCTCAGGGCCACCATCATCGGTGACTCGCTGGCTCGTCTCTTCACCTTTGCCGGGCACCACGTCACCCGCGACCCCCACTTCGGGGATTGGGGCTTCAACATGGGGGTGATGATCGCCGCCATTGCCGAGGAGCACCCCGACCTCCCCTACTTCGACACGGAGATATCCGAGTTCCCCGATGACTCGCCGGTGACCTTGGACGACCTGGAACGGATCTACCCCGAAGCAGCAGCCCGAGCCCGAGCCGAGACCACCTTCGCCGACACCGCCCGTGAGGCGACGGTCCGTCTCCAGCAGGGCGATCCGGGGTACCTGGCCCTCTGGCGACACATGAAGACTGCTTCCGAGGTCGCCCAACGGGAGGACTTCGCCGCTTTGGGTGTCAATTTCGACCTCTGGTACGGGGAGTCCGACGTCCGGGAACGGATCGCCCCCATGGTCGCCTCGCTGATCGAGTCCGGGGTGACCGAGGAGTCCGATGGCGCGGTTGTGATCCGGGTCGCCAAGGATGAGGACAAGCGCGACGTTCCTCCCCTGATCCTGGAATCGTCAGCGGGTGGCGCCCTCTACGGGACCACCGACCTGGCAACCATCCAGATGAGGATCGAGGACCTGCACGCCGATCTGGTCCTCTACGTGGTCGACAAACGCCAGTCGGACCACTTCGTCCAGTTGTTCCGGGCTGCCCAAAAGGCGGGCATGATCCCTGACGGCACGCAGCTCGAGCACATCTGGTTCGGGACGATGAACGGGCCGGACGGCAAACCGTTCAAGACTCGCGAGGGTGGAGTGGTCCGCCTCGCCGATGTCATCGAGATGCTCACCGATGCCGCCCGCCGCCGGCTGGACGAGGCCCATCTCGCCGAGGACTACTCCGCCGAGGAGCGCGAACAGATCGCCTCCATGGTGGGGATCGCCGCCTTGAAGTTCGGAGACCTGATCAACAACCGGGTCTCGGACTACGTATTCGACCTGGAACGCTTCAGCTCCTTCGAAGGCAAAACCGGCCCCTACCTCCAATACGCCGCGGTTCGGATCAAGTCGATCCTGCGCAAGGCAGCCGAGGCAGGGTTCGGGGCGGGTCGGATCGCGCCGCCCGGGGTGGACGTCGAACGAGACCTGATGGTCGACCTTCTGCGTCTCCCGGAGGTGATCCAGCGCGCCATCGACCTCCGCTCACCCAACCATGTGGCGGAATTCGCCTACGGGGTGGCAGGACGGTTCAACCGGTTCTATGACGCCTGTCACATCCTCTCGGAAACCGACCCGGGGAAACAGGCGTCGTGGCTGGCACTTTCCGCTTGGACCCTCAACGCTTTGGAACGTCTGCTCGACCTGTTGGGGATTGAGATTCCCGACAGGATGTAGTCATGGCCATCACGATGCGTCCCGCCCGTCAGGACGACGTTCCCGAGATCGAGGCCTGGACCCGGGACACCTTTGCCTGGGGCGACTACGTGGGCGAAGGCTTGCCGGCCTGGATCGAAGACCCGTCGTCACTGGTGGTGGTCTGTGTCGATGAAGACGACCGACCCATCGCGATGTCCCGATCCGAGATGCTCTCTCCGACCGAGGGCTGGCTGAGCGCGGCACGCGTCCATCCCGATCATCGTCGAGCCGGCCTGGGCGCAGCGATGAACGACTTCGGGGTCGAGTGGGCCCGGGAGCGAGGAGCCAAGATCGTGCGGCTGGTCATCGAGGAGGACAACCCCGCCGCCCAAGCTCAGGTGGCCAAGCTCGGCTATCGGAACACCTGTGTCTGGGTACGAGGCGAGGCCAACACCCCGCGTGGCCCGCTACCACGGGAACGGGACCGTCTCCACCCCGCTTCGAGCGCCGACGCCGACGCCGGATGGCTGCTCTGGCTGGGCAGCGAGCTGGCCCGGGCCGGCCGGGAACTCAACCCGGGACACTGGCGCTGGCGCAAGGCGCTCCGCTCCGACCTCGACCAGCCCCTGGCCGAGAGCAGCCTGTATCAGGGCGGAGCCGGATGGGTGGTCGCAGTTCCCGACGGAGACACGCTGGCGGTGGGATGGATGGTCACCGACCCCGCCGATTGCCCGGCTCTGTTGGAAGGCATCGCCGAAGTCGCCCGTCAGATGGGAATGGCCAGGATCGAGATCTTCATGCCGGAGACGCCGTGGAGTCGCGAAGCCCTGGTCCGAGAGGGATTCACCACCCGACGGGTGCTGATCTACGTCAAGAGCCTCTAGAAACTCAGGTGAAGATCGCCATCGTGGCGATGGCCCAGACCACGAACAGGACCGGGACTTCGGCCTTGTGCAACCACTCCGGTGCGTTTGGCGCCCAGCGGATCAGTAGCGAGAGGGGCACCCCGACCAGAGGCATGATCACCATCCCGGCTATCCCGACCGCACGCAAGCCCTCGGCTCCCTTGTGCAACGGCTCGGGAAGATCACCCAGAAAGCGCTCGATGAACCCGTAGAGGAGCAAGGCCCCGAACCCGACCAGAAACACGGCGACGGTCCGGCCGATCCCCACCTCCCAGAGCTGGAAGCCGACCAGTTTCCGCCCTCGCCCGAGTGGTCCTTCCGAGGCGACCCCGAGGCAGAAGAGGCCGACGATGGCGAGGACCAGGGCCGAAGCGAGCATGCCACCGGTTGAGAGCTCCTGGACCACATTGACGATCTCGAAACCTGCCAACAGCACCGCGATCGACAGGCCAACCAGCAGACTCCCCAGAACCATCAGCCCCACATCGAGCATCGTTCCGAATGCCCCGTAGGCGAGGATCGCGTAACGCTTGACCATGGCGAGGGGATCGGTGCGGCTGGCGCTCTCGGTCAACGTGACTCCTCCAATACGGCGACGATACCGCCCGGGTTTTCCCGTTTGATGGCTTGCAAGTACCACTCGATGGGGTGGGCGATCTCAAACCCGTCACCAAGTGCGCTTCGCAACTGCATCTCACACCCGGGATTGGCCGAGGCCACCTTTTTCACCCCCGTAGAACGCACCTGGGAGGCCTTTCGGTTTCCGAGTTCCTGAGAAGCCTCCGGCTGGAGGACGGTGTAGAGACCGGCGGCGCCACAGCACATCCCGGTGGGGTCGATCTCGACCACTTCATATCCGGCTGCATCGAGGATCAGCCTCGGCTCGGCAGTGACCTTCTGGGCGTGACGGAGATGGCAGGGGTCCTGGATTCCGATTGGCCCCAATGAGACGGCTGCCCGTGGAAGCAAGCCCTGCTCGATGGCCCGGGCCACCGCGACGGTGACGTCCAACGCGGTCGATCCGACGCCCTCTCCACTGTCCGCCCAGTGGTCGTAATCCTTGAGATGAGCCGAGCACCCGGCCGCAGTTGCGACCACCATGTCGTACCCGCTCAGGATCGGGGTATTGCGCTCGGCGAGCCGGTGAGCCTCAGGTGCCTTGCCGTCGTGGGCGGCGAGGGCGCCACAACAGGTCTGGCCGCCCGGAACTTCGACCCGATATCCGGCCATCTCCAACAATTCGACCGCAGCGTGATTCACCGGTTGGAACCACTGGTCCTGGATGCAGCCGGCAAGCAATGCGACCCGGCCGGACCTCCCTTCGCCCCCGATGTGGCTGACAACCGATCCCGGTCGACTCTGCAGCCCGCGCATCCCCGCCGCCAACCGACGCCAGCGCCTGGGGGCCACCTTGGTCGCCCCCACCCGTTGCCCAAGACTGAGGGCCCCGGTGCCGAACTTGAGCGATCGTCGGGAGCCGAGGACCGAGCCGAGCAGGAAACCCCGGAAACGATGGGACATCGAAGGCCGTTGGGCGACGATCTCGGCCCGGGTTCCCTCCAGAGTTCGGCCGTAGGGCACCAAGCCCGGGCAGACCGGCTCACACGCACGACAGCCCAGGCAGAAATCGATGATCCGCTCAAAAGCGGCGTCTACCTCGACCACTCCCTCATGGACCGCGCTCATCGCGTGGAGACGACCCCGGGGGGAGGCCGTCTCGCGACCGGTGAGCCGGAAGGTAGGGCAATGGGGGAGGCACAACCCGCACTGGACGCACGCGTTCAACTCGTCGGTGGTCGGATGCTCAGCCGTGACCCAACCCATCAGATGCCGCCCGGAAGCCGGCCCGGGTTGATCACCCGGGACGGGTCGAACTGGCCGATGAGCCGGCGTTGGATATCGAGACCCTGAGGCGGGGCTCCCCAAGGGTCGAAGTCAGGGAGAGAGCCAGCCGGCGAATCGACCACCACCAGCCCGCCTGCATTCGCCTCCGCCCACTCTCTGAGGGCGGAGGCGCCCGCGGCATCATCCGAGCCGAGACGGATCTCACCTGCACCATGGATCGCCAGATAACGCCATCCGTCGGGCAAACGGGAGGTCGCGGCCGCAGTCACCGCCGGTGGGATCCGCATCGACCACTTGAATTCACCCTCAGGATCGTTTGGCCAGACGTGCCCGGGTGTCAGCTCACCACCTATCTGGCGAGCATTGGCCTCCACCTCCTGGTCGATGCCCCAAAGGAAGACCTTCGTCACCCCATCGCTCTCGAGCACGGCAAGGGGACGCGAAAGCAGATGAAGGCGATCCGGATCCGGATTGGTGACCGTCGCCTTGGCTGGCGGCATCGGCCACAACTTGAGACAGACCGAAACCACTACCCCGAGGGCGCCGAAGGCACCAACCACGAACCGGGAAAGGTCGTAGCCGGAGACGTTCTTCACGACCCGCCCACCGGCACGCACGATCCGCCCGTCCCCGGTAACCAGAGTCACCTCGAGCAGGCGCTCCCGGGTGCCAAGAAGGCGTGCCCGCTTCAGCGAGGAAACTCCGGCCGAAATCACTCCGCCGATGGTCGCCGGCCCCGGATTCTCGGGCATGACGGCCGTTTGGCTCCTCCCGGCCAGCATCTCTTCGAATTTGGCCACCGGCGTCCCCGACCCGAGCACCAGAGTCAGATCGTCCGGTTCCCAGGCCTCAACCGCATCGAGGCGGTCGGTCACAAGGACCAGGTCGGGCTTCTCAGGCCGGCCATAGCCTTGATGAGAGCCACCACCCCAGACCTGGACCTTGAGCCGGTTCTCGGTGGCGAAACGGAGGACCTTGGAGACTTCTTCTGGGGAGGCAGGAGCAAGACCGGTCCCGGCCATCGAGCCTGGAGGGATCTCGACTTCCATGCTCCGGAGGGTGGCCGGGATGGCTCCGGGGACCACTGTCAAACCCAGGCTCCCTCGGGTATCTCCTTGCGGACCCCACCGAAGTCAAAGCAGAGCGACCCCTGGGGCAAGACCTTTGAAGGGTTGAAGGTTGCGGCGGGGTCAAACACCTTCTTGAGCCTGGCCTGGGCGTCGAGATCGAGCTCGCTGAAATTCAACCGCATCAAATCTCGCTTCTCGATGCCGATCCCGTGCTCTCCGGACAAGGCGCCCCCATTTCGGAGACAGAGGGCGACGATCTCGTCTCCGGCCTTACGCACCTTCTCCGCAGCAATCGGGTCCGAGGAGTCAAAGGCGATCAGGGGATGGAGGTTGCCGTCACCAGCGTGAAAGACGTTGACCAGGAGGAGGCCATAACGATCCGCGATCGCGTCGACCTCGAGCATCGTCTCCACCAGTCGGGTTCGGGGGACCACCGTGTCGTGGAGGTAGTAGTCAGGCGCCAACTGGGCGACCGCCCCGAAGGCCGACTTCCGACCCTTCCACAGGAGTTGGCGCTCGGCCTCGGTCGCCGCCACCCGGATCGCCTGTGAATTCCGGCGGGTAGCAATGTCTTGAACAAGCGCCGACTCGGCTTCGACGCCGGCGGTCTCACCAACCAACTCGACGAGGAGGATCGCCGCTCGGTTGGTGGGGAGGCCGGCCTGCAGCCAGTTCTCGACGGCCTGCATCATCCGCTGATCCATCATCTCCAGGGCGGCGGGCACGCAGCCTGCGGCGATGATGTCCGAGACCGTACCGCAGGCGTCTCCGACTCGATCGAAGTCGATCAGCAAGGTCCGCACGTCAGGATCGACCGGAATCAGCCGAACCAGAGCCCTGGTGACAACACCCAGGGTGCCCTCGGAGCCCACGATCAGCCCCTTGAGATCGAGACCAGGGGTGTCGGGGGCAAGACCGCCGAGAACCATGACCTCGCCGCCGGCGAGGACCACCTCGAGACCGAGAATGTGACTGGTAGTGCTCCCCTCGGCCAAGCAATGCGGGCCACCGCTGTTGTTGGCCACGTTGCCGCCGACCGTGCACGCCGACTGCGATGAAGGGTCGGGTGCGAATTGGAGGCCAAAGGGCGCCGCGGCACGGGTCAGATCCAGATTGATCACCCCAGCGCCTACCCACGCCGCACGGTTGTCGACATCGATGTCCACGGCGTTGAGCGAGGTTGTCGACACGACGACCCCACCTTCGGTAGGACTGGCTCCCGCGGTGAGCCCGGTCCCGGCGCCGCGGGCCACCACCGGAGCTCCGTTGGCCTCGGCGATCTTGACGATTTCGGCCACTTCCTCGGTGGTTCGAGGGAACGCCACGCAATTGGGATGGCCGCGGACCAGGGAAGAGGCGTCCTTGGAGTACAGATAGAGCTCCACGGGCTCGTGGAGCACCCGATCGGCGCCAAGCAGGCCTTCGAGATCAGCGATCAGCGACATCGCTGGAAACGATAGGGCAAACCCCTATTCGGGTTCGACGCTCGGACCCGAGCCGCGACCGAGCTCCCTGACGAAGTTGGAGAAGATCCCAGCGGGGGAGGCCAACTCCAGAAGGAATCCGAGTTGGAGAAGCCCAAGACTGGCCAGCGAGAGGTTGAAAAGCTGAATAGCGGCGTAAATCCCGCTGAAGACCATGGCGATCGTCCAGCTGATTCTCGGGGTCCAGATCGTGGGATCGGGATGTCGGTTGATCCAGACATCGATCAGGATCGAAATCACTAAGGCGGCTGATCCAAACCGGATGGTCGCCTCGAGATCCTCGGTCATGTAGAAGACCGGGATCAGGAGCAAGGCCAGAAATGCGACAGTGAAAGCCTGACGGACGATGGTCTTCACCCGCCACAGGTTGATCGGGTCCCAGGTAGTGGAGTCGTCGCGAAGCCATGCGATCAGAGCAGCAAACCCGGCGAGACTCACCGACAACCCGGCAACCGTGGTGAAGAAGAACTGACCTTCCAAGTGGTGTGATCGTACCGATGAGGTCCGGCGACTCAGGGTATGCCCCAACCGCCGCCTCCCGGAGTGAGGAGCACCAGCCGATCGCCGGGCCCTACCTCCAGAGTCGTCTTGCCGGGGAGACGGGTCCTATCTCCATCCCTGATCAGCCAATCCTCGCCCGGTTCCCCGGGATCGCCCCCCGCCAGACCCCAGGGCCGGTTGCGTCTCCGCTCACCCATCAGCGACAACGTGGCAGCCGTCTCGAACACGATCTCTCTCTCGATGCCCTCGCCGCCGGCGAACTGCCCGACTCCGCCACTGCCTCGCCGCAGCGTGTAGCGCTCCACGCGAAATGGATAGTGGGTGTCGAGCGACTCGATCGGCGTGTTCTCGGTGTTGGTCATCCCGGTGTGGATCCCGGACTGACCTGGTTTCCCCGGACGCCCGCCCTGACCGCCACCCACCGTCTCGTAGTAGGCGAATTCGTCGTTTCCGATCAGGACGTTGTTCATGGTGCCCTGAGAGGCTGCCGGCACCCGATCCGGTGCCGCCTGGGCCAGCGCACCGAGCAGCACATCGGCGATCCGTTGTGCGGTCTCCACATTTCCCGCGGCCACCGCCGCCGGGAATCGGGCATTCACGACCGATCCCTCAGGTGCTATCAGCTCGATGTTGCGATAGCACCCACCGTTGGTCGGGATCGTGGGGTCGGTGGCCACCCGCACCGCGTAATAGAGGCACGATCGGGTGACCGCTTCCACGGCATTGAAGTTGGCCGCAACCTGTCCGTCACTCCTGGTGAAATCGGCTGTCAGGTTGGCTCCCTCGATGGTGATCCGAACCCGGATCGCCACGTCCCGGTCCCCGTGCTCCATGAAGTCCTCGAATTCAAAGGCCCCATCGGGCAGAGCCGACACGGCCGCACTCATTCGACGCTCGCCGTAGTCGAGAAGCGCCGAAGACACTGAAGCGAACCGTTCCATGCCCTCGTTTCCCACCAACTCGGCAAAGCGGCTCGCTCCGACCGCATTGGCGCCAATCTGGGCGGCGAGGTCTCCCCTCCGTTCCCACGGTGTTCTGGAAGCTGCAACGAACGGCCCGCTGAAATCCTCGACCCACTCGTTGCCCGACACCGCGAGGGTCGGCGGGACCCGATGCCCCTCCTGATCGACCGTCACCGCATGCGCCGGCATCGACCCCGGGGCCTCCCCACCGACATCGGCGTGGTGGGCCCGATTGGCCACCCAACCCACGTGGTCCCCGCCCACGAACACCGGTGCCACCAGGGTGAGGTCGTTGAGATGCGTGCCACCGGCGAATGGGTCGTTGACCGCGTACTGGACCCCGGGTTCTGGTTCGAAGAGTCGAAGGCAGGCGGCCACCGACTCCGGCATCGAGCCGAGATGAACCGGGATGTGCTCGGCCTGGGCCAGCATCTCACCTTCGGCGGTGAATATCGCCGCCGAACAGTCGGCCCGCTCCTTGATGTTGGGTGAAAGCGAGGTGTGGCGGAGGACGATCCCCATCTCGTCGGCCACAGCTGCAAACCGGTTGCGGGCGACTTCCAGGGTGATGGCGTCGACGGCTGTCATCGAATCAGGTGCTGGATGTGCTTGGTCGCCTCCCGGAAACTGAGACCGGAGAGCTGGCCACGATGCGCCTTTGCGAATTCGGCTACTGCTTCCGGGTCGGTCTTGGCGTACTCCCGCAACGACCAACCGATCGCCTTGCGGATGAAGAATTCGTTCTCCTCGATCCTTGCCTCGCAGAAGGAGAAGAGACGTTCCGCATCGGTGCGCTCCTTGGCCCCGACCTGACAGATGATCGCGCTCCGCCGCAACCACATGTCGGGATGGCCGATCCAGGTCTCGACTTCCGGCCAGGCCTCCGCCGGATGATGAACGACGAGATGTCCGACGAGATGGGTGGCGACCTCATCCACGAAGTCCCACCAGGCGCCTTCCACGATCAAGCGCCGGTAGAGCGGAAGCGACGCGGTGTCGACAAAACTTCGAAAGCGCCCAGCCACCTCGAGTGCCAGATACTTCTCCTCTCGATGGGGCAGGTCCCATAGCCCCAGCACCAGGGCCACGTACTCCTCATGATTGGCGGGCGGAAACTCCCGAACCAACTGCCTTGCGATAGGGGCCCGGGCCGGTTTCTGCACCCCGTAGAAGGGCATGTCGGTCTTCATGTACGCCTGCATCCCGATCGCCTTTTCCGGGTTGGCGAGAGCGGCAAGAGCTCCGGTAACCATTCTGCACGCGGCATTGATGTCAAGACTCATAGGGCCGGTGGGCGTGGGGAAACGCATACCTGAATGGTTCGAGTCCGGGGGCTTAGGCCCCCGGACTCGATTGAGATCAACACAGGGCGAAGTTAGGGGACGACTGTGATCCTGTTCTGCGGGCCAGGTGGCACCGGGGAATTGGTGGCGAAGTAGGCCTCGAATGCGTCCGTGTCCACTGAGCCACCCAACCGATCAGTCCCCTGGATGAGAATGGGGAAGCTGTCTCCACCGTCAGCCAGGAAGCTGTTGACGGTGACCCGGTAGCTCGTCACAGGGTCGATCATCACGCCGTTCAGCATGATGGTCGCCGGATTCACCTTGTCGCACACCCCACCACTGGCGGTCCACGTGTAAGTGAACCCAGCCGAGACCTGCAGAATGCGAGCGGCCGCAAGGGTGCAGCCGGCCAACTGCTCTTCCAGCAATCGCTCGATCTGAGCACCCGTAAGGGTCATGGTCACCAAGCTGTTGCCGAAAGGCTGCACCGTGAACATCTCTCCATAGGTGACGTTTCCGTCCCCTTCGCCGGCCGCACTGCCAGCAAAAGTGAGATCGGCACGGATGCCACCCGGGTTCATGAAGGCCACGACGGCGTCCCCAAACCCAGGGTCGTTGGTGGCATCGAGTTGGCCGTCAGCGATGACATCGCCCAAGGCAGACTCGCCGGCCGCATTGGCTGCCCTGACGACATTCGCGGTGATCGAGCCGATGACCCGATTAGCCAAGGGGGCAGCGATGGCGTCGTACTTCGCGATCAGGGCTGTGACCGCCGCATCCGGCGTCACGTCCCTGGTCACTTCCTTGTTGTCGATGAGAATCTGAGTCGGCTCACCGCTGCGGCGGTCAATCTTCATATCGATGTCGGTGACCACCCGTCCAAACGAATAGGCGCTGGTCACCGGGTCTCCGTCGATGACACAGTTGTAAGGCGAGTGTGTATGGCCACTCACCCAAAGGTCCACCTCGTCGTTCGTGTTCTCAACGATGGCCGAAATCGCACCCGAAAAACCGGTGCAACCGTCGATGTTGTCCAGGGCCGGCAATGGCGTCTGAGCCCCGCCCTCGTGGATGAGGACGACCACGGTCTCCGCGCCCTGCTTCCTGATCTTGGGGATCAACTTGTTGATCGTCTCCGCCTCGTCGAGAAAGTCGTAACCGGCCACCCCGGAGGGGGTAACGATGTTCGGGGTTCCCTCGAGGGTCAGCCCGATGAAGGCGATCTTCACGCCTCCGATCGTCCGGATCTTGTAAGCCGGGAACAGCGTCTTCCCGTTGCGCTCGCTGACCACATTGGCCGACAGATACTGGAAATCTGCGCCTTTGAATCGGTCCCCGTCCTGACATCCATCCACGGGATGACAGCGCCCACGTGCCATACGTCGCAATTCGGCGATGCCCTCGTCGAACTCGTGGTTGCCAACGGCGTTGAAGTCCACACCCCAGAGGTTGGCGGCTTCGATGGTCGGCTCGTCGTGGAAGAGGGCAGACAGGAGTGGGCTCGCGCCGATCATGTCTCCGGCCGAGACGATGACCGTGTTGCGACGGTTGGTGGCCTCGAGGTTGTGAAGATGGGTCGCGAGAAATGCGGCACCGCCGTACTCCGGTGTGCCGGATGGACCGATCCTGCCCGAAGAGCCGGTTGGTGGCTGCAGATTGCCGTGAAAGTCATTGATGGCGAGGATCTGGACATCAACGGTGCCCTTCGGCTTCGACTGCGTGGCAAGTGCCGGAAGGCTGCTCAAGGCGAGAGCCAGAACGCTGAGTAACACGATGGCGGGACTCCACCACCGACGAGAGCGAGAAGTCATATCGGTCCTCCTTCGTTTCGCGGCTAGGACGCCAGCGGGGGCGTTCCGTATGGACCGGCGACCCTACTCGCGGTCGCTGGCAGGTGTTTGGGCGGCCAACTCGCTCACAGGCTCATCTCCAAGGTCCCGTCGTCGTGGACCGTCAAACGGTCCGATGGTTCGAGAAGGGTTACCGCGTCCCGTTCCACGATGAGCGCCGGCCCCTCGATCTCGAATCCGGAAGGGAGATGGTCGCGGTCCCAGACCACGAATCCTTGGTCGGTGGTCGAGAGTGGCGCCGGAATTCCAGGAGCAGACTTGGCCGGGAGGTCGCTCCACATCAGAGACGGATCACCCACCATCTCGGCGCGGACTTCAACCAGCTCGATCGGCTCCTCTGGCCGGTCGAAACCGAAGTGCGATCGATGGGTCTCCTCGAACCGGTATCGGAGACCGCCCCAGTCGGGGTCGGCGAAGACGGTGAGCTCATGGGACTGGCCCACGTATCGAACCGCTCCATGGACGACGACCTCCGTCGGCCCCGACACCTGCATCGCATCGAAGGTCGATCGGGCCTCTGCAACGACCTGATCAATTGCCTGTCCGAGCGAATCCGATCCTTCCTCGAGAAGCACGGTGCGGATTGCATCCGTCCGTGGCCTCGCGAGGAGAAGCCCGAGAGCTGAGAACACACCAGAGAGTGGTGGGACCAGGACCGTGCGCATCCCCAACCGTTTCGCGAGCCGGGCGGCGTGGAGGCCACCGGCGCCCCCGAAAGCGATGAGGGCAGCCTCGCGAGGGTCCGACCCCTCCTCGACAGAAACCGTTCTGATGGCTCGCTCCATGTGGGAGTCGACAATTTCGATCATCCCCCGGGCCGTTGCCTCTGCCTCCAGCCCTACCTCTCGACCCAAGAGAGCCAGAGCCTGTGCTGCCGCGACCACATCGAGTGGCACCGAGCCCGCCAAAGCCAAGCCTGGGGGCAGAAAGCCGAGCACGACGTTGGCGTCGGTGACGGTGGGCAGCATGCCGCCCCTTCCGTAGGCCACCGGCCCCGGCACCGCCCCCGCGGAGATAGGCCCCACCCTGAGGGCACCGCCATCGTCGCGCCAGCCGATACTTCCTCCGCCCGCCCCGATGGTGTTGACCGGGAGCGAAGGCACTCGATTCACCCTCTCCGCGACCTTTCGCCCCATGCCGGCGACAACCTCCCCGTCGGTGATCCGGCACACGTCGGTGGAGGTGCCGCCCATATCGAAGCTGATCGCCGAGCGATGGCCTTTGGCTCGCGCCAGCTCGGCTGCAGCGACCACCCCGGCTGCGGGACCGGAGAGCACCAGTCGCCCGGGGAGTTCCGCCGCAGACTCGAACGGGAGCAGCCCACCGGCCGAGGTCATCACCAGCCGGCCCGGCGTCAGGATCC
The DNA here is from genome assembly GCA_036520635.1 of Acidimicrobiia bacterium. GTDB lineage: Bacteria > Actinomycetota > Acidimicrobiia > Spongiisociales > ZC4RG35 > JALYNX01. The sequence goes on along the minus strand of DATDJH010000353.1, from coordinate 4,208 downwards.
CTTCTCCGAGACGCTGAAGGTATCCCGACATCTCGGGTGATAGATAGGCGTTGAGGACGGTGGTCGCGATCCGCTCGTACTCCCGGAATCCGGGCGATACGCCAGCACCTGTGGACACCGGGACGCCGAGCCGGGCCTCGATGGCAGACGCCAGCTCGACCTCCATCGACGAGTCGGCGTAGGACCGGACCAGGGCGACGGCCACCGCTTCCGGTTGGAGTTCGACCAGCTTCCCCAAGGTCTGGTCCTTGTCTCGAGCTCCGATCCGTGCCATGCGTGAGACCAGAGGGAGGGGACGGTCGACGAAGGGGTCGTAGAGCGAGGGACGCGCCTGGCGCCCGATCTCGACCAGGTCTTCGAATCCTTCAGACGTGACCAGTGCGACCCGAGCTCCTCTCTCCTCCAGCAAGGCGTTGGTGCCCGCGGTGGTCCCATGGAGAAACAGCGCTATCGGTTCGGCGACGAGATCGGAAAGGGCCCCTATGACCCCCACCGACTGATCGGGAGTGGTCGGCACCTTGCCCCCGATCAATGTCTCCCCGTCTAAGGCAACGATGTCGGTGAAGGTGCCCCCGACATCCACACCGACGGTGACCGCCACCCGATTAGCCTCGGTGACCTATGCCGGTGAGCGTCGCCCCCACCCCAAACCCCAACGCCGCCAAGTTCTCCGTCGGGCAGCCGGTTGGTGGCCCCGCCACCTTCGTCGCGGGTTCCAACCCGGATGACCCCCTGGCTGCCGGACTGCTGGGCATAACGGGGGTCACCAGCATCTTCATGACCGCCGACTTCGTAACCATCTCCAAGGCTCCCGACTCCTCCTGGGAATCGATCATCCCTGAGGCGACGGCGATCCTAGAGACCCGATTCAGCGGTTGATCAGGGCACGTTGACCGTGGTGGGGCGGGTGACACCGTCGAGGCCTGGGGCCATCACCACCACCTGCCAGTCGCCTGCCGCTGTTTGGACACCACCGAGGACTTCGGTCGCTCCCGACGAGGTCATCGCCGCCTGCTGAATCTCGGGAGGAACTTCGACGAGGGCCAACGGCTCCGGTTGAGGGGTTGGCAGCGGGGACACAGTCGGTGGCATCACCACCCGTGCGCCATCCTCCGCAACGAGGATTTCGACCGTCGCCAGCATCGGAGCCACCCGGCGATAGGCCTCCTCGCCTTGCGCCACCAGGGAACGGACCAGCACCCCCACTCGATAGTGCAGCGGCGCTACCTCTTCCAACGAGACCGCGCGCACCCATTCCACGAACACCCTGGTCGTCTCCGGTGCTACGGGAGGAGATATCCCCGCCGGGAGCAGCGCGGCCAAGGTGGCCTGACTCTCCTCCGAGCCGTCGACGCCGATGTACTCAGCGACGAACCACTCGGCGTGGGCGGTCGCCTGGTCGATGAGACGCTCGGGATCGACCGCGTAGAGATCGGCCTCAGCCACCACTGTCGGGCTGCTCGGATTGGCGATCGGTGGCGCCGCCACGGTCGCCGCCGGTGCCTCAGCTGTGGTGGACGCAGTCGCCTGGATCGGCTGGGTTGGCACTGCCACCGGCCGGTTGCTCATGAATGAATAGGCGAGTGCGCCAAGCACAATGGCCCCTGCCACGGCGATCATCCACCACTGCCGATCGCCACCTTTTCGCTCGAGCGTCTCCCATGGGATCCGCTCATAGACCTCGTTTCTGTCGCTCTCCATGTCGCCGAACCTATGGAGGCCCCAAGGGCGGTTCAAGAGGGTCGTGTTGGGAGGCGATGCGGGTCAACCCGGGAACCAGGGGGCTTGGAGCTATCGTTTCGCCAGTTATGGCAGCCAACCCCGACCCGAAACCGGGCCGCTGGATCCTCCCGCTGGTGATCCTCGGGATGATCGCTTTCACCTATTTCTTCGTCAGTTCCCTCCCCGAAGGCTCGCCGACGACGACCCTGGCACTGGGGAGCACAACGACGACGCTGGAAGGAACCGGGACGACCCAGCCTGGCACCGCAACCACGGTCCCCAACGCTGCACAGCCCTATCTGGACGAGTTGGACTCCATCAACGGCGAGCTGCAGCTGTTGTCCACCGAGATGGTGACCGTGAACGAAGGTTTCGACGCCGACCCGAGAACCGTCGAGTTCGACGACGCCGGCACCCGGCTCGAAGTGGTTGTGACCGACACCCAAGCACTTGCCGATCGGTTGGCGGCGCTGACCCCGCCTGCAGGGCTGGAGACCAATCACGAGGCTCTGATCTCGGCCCTTGATTTCTGCGCCGGGGCCGCTCAGGATGCACTCGACGGTCTCCGCTCCACCGACACCGGTGAGCTGAGGAATGCGGCGGTCGACGTCTACACCACCTCTGCTGCCGGCTTCGACACCGAAGTCCAGAACGCCAAGAACGCCGCGGGCGCCACGCCCGACGCCTGATGGCGGTGGTTTTCCGGGCTATCACGCCCGACGAGTACCCCGATCTGGTTCGGACGATGGGTCTTGCTTTCAGCTTCGACCCGCCGGCTGACGACCACTTCCGTCACGTCCTCCCCCTGGAGCGAACAGTGATCGGCTTCGACGGCTCGAAGATGGTGAGCAGCTCTGCCGCCTTCTCCCTCGACATGACAGTCCCCGGCGGGACCATCAATTGTGGGGGCACGACGATCGTCTCGGTGGCCCCCACCCATCGCCGACGCGGCGTACTCAACGCCATGATGCGCGCCCACCTCGACGAGGTGCTGAGCCGGGGTGAGCCGATCGCCGCGCTCTGGGCATCTGACAGCGCCATCTACGGCAGATACGGGTTCGGTCAGGCGTCGGTCCACTACGACGTCAAGGTGCGGAGGGATCACGTCGGGTTCAACCGCCTGGCGCCGGAGCCTGCCCCAGTGCGCCTGGTGGATGCTGACCAGGTTGGAGACTTGCTCATGCCGTTCTACGACGAGATGCGTAAGTCCACCCCCGGTTTCTACGCCCGGTCGCCGGTGTGGTGGGAGCACCACTCGATAGCCGACCCGGAACCGAGGCGAGGTGGAGCGACCGCCTACCGCTTCGGGGTAGTCGACGGGGCCGAAGGCATCGTCGGCTATGTCCAGTATCGGGCCAAGAGCGATTGGGACGACAGCCACGGTGCGGGGACGATCACCGTTAGGGACCTGTTCGGCACTACTCCGGAGTCGTGGGCGGGTCTGTGGAGCTACGTCCTCAACCACGATTTGGTGGCCGAAGTCACCGCCCAACGTCGGCCGGTCGATGACCCGCTGTTCGATTTCCTCGCCGGGCCCCGACGGGTCAAAGCCCAGAGGTTCGACAATCTCTGGGTGCGGATCATGGATGTCGCCCGCGCCCTCGAAGGTCGCGCCTACTCGGGCCCTGTGGACGTCGTTCTGGAGGTCCACGACCCAATGGGGGATATCGAGGGCCGGTACCGGCTTGTGGCCTCGCCCGAAGGGGCCGAGTGCACGCGAACGGATGCCAAGGCTTCGATCACCCTCGACGCCGAGGACCTGGGGGCCGTCTACCTCGGTCGGTCACGACTGAGGGCAATGTCACGAAGCGGCAGGGTTCAGGGTGATCCCGCCTCCCTCGCCGCCGCCGACGCCGCCTTCACCTGGAACCCCCAACCCTGGTGCCCGGAGGTTTTCTAAGCGTCTAGTAGCACTGGAGGATCATCCAGGCCGACTCCCAATCCCGGCCACGGATCGCGTCCTCCGACATCCAGAAGTAGAGCCGACCGCCGTCACCCCACATCATTTGGGCGTCGGGATCAGAGTCGACCTGGAGCAAGAGCTGCCATTCAGCGGACCCGGATTTGAGCTCGCTGGCCCGCGGGCCCTCGTAGGCCGACGTATCACCGGCGTACAGCCCATGGGACACCAGTTGGCACTCAAATCGCATATCGCCCTGAATCGTGTCGGGGTAGCCCAGCATCCGATGAGCAAGAGAATCCACATCTTCAGTGGCCTCGACATAGGCCAGCTGTTCGTCGTCCGACATGCCGAGCGCTTCGAACTCGTCGGATTCGAAGCCTGTGTGGCTGACCTCGACGGTAGGCACCAGGCGAACCGCTCCATACCGGGCATCGTCCGGCACCTCATCGGGGGTGGCGCGCCGAGTGACTGTCGCTTCGGCTCCGGTGCACAAGACGCGCCAAGCTCCGCGCTCGGCAGGGTCGAACCCCCACACTCCCTGTTCGGAGTCATAGAAGAAGGAGAGCAGGCCTTCCCGAGGAAG
>DATDJH010000352.1:0-3796 GCA_036520635.1 Acidimicrobiia bacterium | reverse complement strand
GAGATCCATGAGGTGCGTGCCGAAATCGAGCTCTCACATCTCCGCGACACGGCGGTCCTGCGCAACGCAAAGCGACACGGGTTCTCCGACCGGCAACTCGGACATCTCTGGGGCAAGCCAGAGGCCGAAGTGCGAGCAGCGCGGATGGCGGCCGGATTGCGTCGCACCTACAAGACGGTGGATACCTGCGCCGCCGAATTCGAGGCGGTCACTCCATACCTCTACGGGACATTCGAAGACGAGTCCGAGGTCCCCCCGGCGGAAAAGCCGCGGGTCGTCGTTCTCGGTTCCGGTCCGAACCGGATCGGGCAGGGCATCGAGTTCGACTACTGCTGTGTTCACGCCTCATTCGCCCTCCGCGATGCCGGTTATGAGACGGTGATGATCAATTGCAACCCGGAGACCGTGTCCACTGACTACGACACGTCAGACCGGTTGTATTTCGAGCCGTTGACTTTCGAGGACGTGATGGAGGTCATCGAGGCTGAGACGCCGGTCGCAGTTGTGGTCCAACTCGGCGGGCAGACACCATTGAATCTGGCGCATGCACTCTTCGAGGCAGGGGTTCCGATCGCGGGCACCTCCCCGGCTTCGATTGCACTTGCCGAGGATCGCGAGCAGTTCTCCGAGTTGTGTCGGAGCCTCGGGCTGAAACAACCGCCGGCGGGATCGGCGAGCTCGGTGACCGAGGCCGTCGATGTGGTGGATCAGGTCGGGTTGCCGGTGATGGTGCGCCCTTCCTTCGTCCTTGGCGGTCGGAGGATGAAGGTCATCTACAGCATCGAAGAGCTCGCCGACTATGTGCGAGAGCTCTATGGCGAAGCCGATCCAGAGCTGACCGGTGCCCCGATCCTGATCGATCGCTTTCTCGAGGCCGCGGTCGAGATCGACGTCGATGCCGTCTACGACGGCAGCGAGTTGCTACTTGGCGGGGTCATGGAACATGTCGAAGAAGCAGGGGTCCATTCTGGCGACTCGGACTGCGTCACCCCGCCCCCAACCATCTCCGACGAAGCACACAAGGAGATTCTCACCGCAACCCGCGAACTGGCGTCTGCTCTCGAGGTGAGAGGCCTGATCAACCTCCAGTTCGCGGTCAAGGGAGACGAGGTCTACCTCCTCGAGGCGAATCCGAGAGGGAGTAGGACGGTGCCGTTCATCTCGAAGGCGACGGCCGTCCCGTTGGCCCGGATCGCCGCCAGGGTGATGATGGGCTCCTCGATCGAAGAGCTTCGTCGAGAGGGCCTGGTGCCTCCTCCCTCCGCCCGACCCGACTTCGTGGCGGTCAAGAACGCGGTCCTGCCCTGGGACCGGTTCCCCGAGGAGGACCCGCTCCTCGGACCGGAGATGAAAGCGACCGGGGAAGTCATGGGAATCGGGCCCGATGTTGGTGTTGCCTTCGCCAAGGCGTTGCTGGGGGCAGGACACGTGCTGCCTTCCCGGGGACGGGTCTTTCTCTCCTTCGCCGACAAGGACAAGCCCATGGGATTGGCGGTCGCCCAGGCGTTCACGATGTTGGGCTTCGAGCTGCTCGCAACCCATGGCACCGCCCGTTACCTCAGGCATCACGCCATCGAGGCCGATGCTGTCAACAAGGTGGGTGAAGGACCGCGCGACATCGGGGAGCGTCTCGAGAACGGTGAGGTCCAATTGGTCATCAACACGCCGCGCGGAGGTCGCGCCAGGTCGGACGGGAGGACTATCCGCCGGGCGGCCCGCAGTCATGCCGTGCCCTGCGTCACCACCATTCAGGGCGGTTTGGCCGTCGCTCGCAGCCTGAGGGCGGGATCGGTGGCCATCAACCGGCCGAGGAGCCTTCAGGAATGGCACCAGACGGTCTGAGCGCCAAGCTCGGCTCGATCCAGCTTCGCACCCCTTTGATAGCTGCTTCGGGAACCGTGGGCTCGGTATGGGAGTGGGCGGAGATCGCCGACGTGAGCGCCTACGGCGCGGCCGTGGCCAAGTCGGTCGCACCCGTCGAATGGCCGGGTCGGCCGGCGCCGCGTCTGGCTCCAAGTGGACCGGGGATGCTGAACGGCATCGGAATCCAAAACCCGGGCATCGAGAGCTGGGTTGAGACGATGCGCCCGATCCTGGGACGTCTCGAAGTCCCGGTGTGGGGCTCGGCGGTGGGGTCGACCGCCGAAGAGTTCGCCATCGTGGCAAAAGGCCTGGTCACAGCGGGTATCGAGGTGGTCGAGGTCAATTTGTCGTGTCCCAATCTCGAAGACGGGCGCATGTTCGCACTGGATGCCGATCGCTCCCGGGAAGTCATCGAGGCCGTGGTTGGCTCCGGGGACGTCCTGGTTGGTGCCAAGTTGTCGCCCAACGCCGACGACATCGTCTCCGTGGCCGAGGCCTGCCTCAACGGGGGTGCGACATTCCTCACTCTGACCAACACCGCCCTCGGGTTCGGAGTCTCAGTCGAGGATCGGCGACCTTTGCTCTCAGGCGGTGTCGGCGGTTACAGCGGGCCTGGTCTGAAGCCGCTGTCCTTGCGATGCGTCTACGAGGTCGCGAGGGCGCTTCCGGGAACGCCGATCGTCGGCTGTGGTGGGATCACGACCGGGCGCGATGTCGTCGAGTACCTCCTGACCGGTGCGTCGGCGGTAGGCCTGGGCACGGTTCATTTCTCCGAGCCCAGGGCCGGGACCCGGATCATCCGCGAGCTCTCGCAGGAAATGAAACGGTTGGGGGTCTCCAATATCGGAGAGCTGGTGGGGGCGGTGAGGCCATGGTGAACCCAATCCTGGTCGCGCTCGACTTTCCCACCGGAGACCAGGCGCTTTCCGTGGCCGGCCCACTTGTGCCTTTGGTCGGCGGGTTCAAGGTGGGTCTCGAACTGCTGACGGGCGAAGGCCCCGACATCATCCGCAAGGTCGGCAAGCTCGGCCGTCCCGTGTTCGCCGACGCCAAGCTGCATGACATCCCGAACACCGTCCACGGAGCAGCCCGGCAGCTGGGGAAGGCAGGAGCGCGTTGGGTGACCATCCACGGTTCCGGGGGCCGAGAGATGATCGAGGCCGCCGTAAGCGGTCTCGCAGACGGCGGCGATGCGGCCGGGGTGTTGGTGGTCACAGTCCTCACGTCGCTGGACGAGGCCCAGTTGAGGGAGACCGGGGTGGACCGGGGGCTCGAGAGCCAGGTGGTAGCCATCACCCAGCTCGCCCTTGATGGAGGAGCCGAAGGCATCGTGTGCGCGGTGCCCGAAGCGCGGGCTGCGAAGGATGCGGCGCCGTCGTTGCAGGTGGTCACTCCCGGAATCCGCGGGGCCGACGCCTCCCCGGACGATCAAAAGCGGGTGGCCTCGATCAGCCAGGCCCTGGCCGCCGGAGCCGACATGGTGGTCGTCGGGCGGGCGATAACCGGAGCGTCGGATCCGGTCACGGCGGCCCGCACCCTGGCAGCCGAGGCCGGGTGGTCGGTTTAGGCGACTTGCTCGCCCTCTCCGGGGCTATGGTCAGGGACCCCGACAGGAGTGGGAATGCAGCCACCTCAATTGACTGACGAACAGCGAAAAGCAGCGCTGGTAAAGGCCGCAGAAGCGAGACGGGCGCGCGCGGAAGTGAAAGAGCTCCTCAAGACCGGGTCCCTCCGGCTGTCCGAGCTCGTGGAGCGTGCCGAGACCGACGACATCCTCGCCGGCCTCAAGGTGGAGCGGGTCATCGCCTCGATGCCTGGCACCGGGAAGATCAAAGCCAAGCGGATGATGGAGACGCTGGGCATAGCCGACAATCGGCGGCTTCGGGGTCTGGGTGACAAGCAGAAAGAGGCCCTCCTAGCCGAGTTCTCGTGA
>DATDJH010000351.1:0-6729 GCA_036520635.1 Acidimicrobiia bacterium | reverse complement strand
ATCACCCAGGACAGTCTGGAATGCGACCACGAGGACCGCGATGAGCGCTCCTGCCGCGGTGAGGCCGAGGATGAACGCCATGCCTATGAGGTAGACCCGACGCTGAATCGACCGCACTTCTTCGACGCGGTGTCTTTGCGATGCCCGCCAGAAGTATTGCCAGACTGCGCCAGCGACGAGCACGGTGAGCCCCAGCGTGATCGTCCCCTTGTCTGTCGGATCCCCGGCCAGCGGTGTGTCCCAAATCGAAGCCACCAAGGCTGTGCCGGTTCCAACAAGGGTCCCGAGGCCAATCGCAGCCATGGAGTACCCGTATCCAATCACCGCCCGGTCGCGGGTTGGCCCCATTCGGCGCCGGTGGTGTATCCAGATGGCCAGGGCCACCAGGAGCGCCGCAGAGGTGTTGGGAAGAGACTCGAAGTAGGTCCCTGCTCCGACCGGCCGATGGCTCAAGTAGCTCAGGAACTGAGTCACGATCGCGATTCCGATCCCGAGTGTTGCCCCCAGCCCTGCCACCGTGAATACGCCTAGATACAAAGACCGGAGGACGGTCGGCTCCTCGTCCCAGGTCGGCAGCCATCTCCACGCCCATATGGGGCCAGCCGTCGCCAACAACGCGATCGAAATGAAGACCTCAGAGCGTGGCGTGCCTGCAGTTCCGGATGCCACGCTGTCGTAGACGAGTTCGAACAGCCAGCCGAGAACTCCGGTGAGCCCGATGGCTAGGGCAATCAGAGACACCCCGGAGCCCATGAGTCGTGGCAATTCGGAGGCATCGCCCCGAGGCGGATCCCGGCGTGCCGCCCACCAGTGGAAGGCAACCACGCCGCCGTAGACGATCAGGTTGGTCCACCGATCGCTTCCGCCGTCGTCCGCTAATGCCCGGGCGACCTGGTCGACACTGCTGAAGAATGCAGTGAGAAAGACGGCCTCGATGGCCCCCAGATACACCGGCCAACCCGGAAGGGACGGATAGACCTTTCTCCGCCGCTCTTGACGCCGCCACAGGATGAAACCGATGGGCGAGGCCACCACCAAGCCGGCGAGGGCTGCCGCGATCTCATTGGTGTTGTCGCCGGCGAGTTGACCGCCAGCCAGCCCGGCACGAGCCAATCTGGCCAGGGAGAAGGTGGCGACCCCCACCGCAATGGCGAGAATCAGATAGGGAAGGATGTCGACGCCTTCCTGGTCCGGCTCATCGGGATGGCGGTGCCAGAGCCTCGAAATGAGGAGCCCTACCCCGGCGAGGATGGCCAGGAGGATGACGACGGCGAATATGGAAGAGGTCATTGTCTCAGCACTCGCCTGCGTAATACGGCCAGACCGGTTGCTGGATCATCCAGGTGCCGTCGCGGTTGAGCAGGCTGAACCACTCCGGCCACTCGCTGAGCCCACCGAACGGGTCCTGAGTTGGCTGGCTCATATTGACGATGACCGTGGCCTGATTCTCGTCGCCCTCGACGCTCTCCAGCGAAGCGGAAACCCCTTCAACTTGGATCCCAGGGTTGAGGTTGGTGTCGCACTCGCCTTCGGTGAGCGCGGCCGCCGCCTCCTGGTCGCCATCGAACACCGCTTGGAGGTATGCCTGGACTGTGCCTTCAGGAGACGAGGGGTCGAGTTCCGGTGCTTGCCTGAGCACGCCTGCCGCTACCAGAGCCACCACCACCAGCACTCCCAACGTTGGAAGCAGCCAACCCGGAAGCTTGCGGTCGCCGGCCATACGCTCAGTGTCGCAGATGTCTCGACCGACGGGCGAGGTTCCTCGAGATCTTGTCAGTCCTGGAGGCCGAGCGCCTTCATACCACCGGCCAGGTTGGCGACATTGGTCACCCCGTTCATCGACAGGAAGACCGCCACCTGCTGGCTTCGGGCTCCGGAGCGGCAGACGACGAGAACGCCGTCCTTCCCCGTCAAGTCTCCGAGCCGCCCGGGAATGTCGCCAATGCTGATCCTCACCGCGTCGGGGAGAGTGCCGAGATCCCATTCCTCCTGCTCTCGGACATCGAGGAGCATGGCTTCGTTGGCTTCCAGCCATGTCTGCCATTCGGACGCGGGAACCTGTTCGATCGGTGGCATCGGCGGCAATGGTACGTCCTACAGTCCCCTCCACGTGCGACCCCATCAGGGCGTGATCGGAGGGCATCATCGACATCGGAGTTCTCGTCTCGGGCTCGGGCTCCAACCTGCAAGCCCTGATCGACACGCCTGACCTCGGCGCCTCGATCGGCGTCGTCGTAGCCGACCGAACCGGGATCAAGGCACTGGAGCGCGCCGAGGATGCGGGCATTCCCACAGTGGTCCTGCCCTGGCAGGAATACGGCTCACGCGTCGAGTTCTCGAAGGCGGTCGCCGACGTGGTGGAGGGGTCAGGCGCCAAGATGATGGTCCTTGCCGGGTTCATGCGCATCCTGGCCCCGGAGGCAATCGGCCGGTTTCCGAATCGGATCCTCAACATTCACCCGTCCTTGCTGCCTGCGTTCCCTGGCTCAAATGCGGTGGCCCAGGCTCTGGCTCATGGGGTGAAGGTGACCGGGGTGACAGTCCATCTGGTGGACGAAGAGGTGGATCACGGGCCGATCATCGCCCAGCGCGCCGTCCCGGTCCTGCCCGGTGACGACGTGACTGTGCTCCACGCTCGGATCCAGGTGCAAGAGCACGATCTCTATCCACGGGTGGTTCGAGCCTTCGCCGAAGGAGATGTCAGCATCGTGGGGAGGGAAGTGATTTGGCGATGAGTGTCGTCCCCGTGACCAGGGCGCTGATCAGTGTCTATGACAAAGCGGGCCTGATTCCGTTTGCCCAGCGGCTTGCCGCCGCCGGTGTCGCCATCGTCTCCTCTGGAGGGACGGCCCAGGCATTGAGCGATGCCGGGGTGGCGGTGACCCCGGTGGAGGACCTGACCGGAGCCCCCGAGATGTTCGGGGGCAGGGTGAAGACCCTTCACCCCATGGTCCATGGCGGGATCCTGGCCCGACTCGACAACGATTCCGACGTCGCCGATATGGAGGCCAACGGCATCGAGCCCTTCCAGCTAGTCGTTGTCAACCTCTACCCGTTCCGGGAGACCGTCGCCTCTGGCGCCGGAGAGGAAGAGATCATCGAGAAGATCGACATCGGTGGACCCGCGATGGTCCGGGCGGCCGCGAAGAACTACCGGCATGTCGGGATCGTGAGCTCGCCGGACCAATATGAGGAAGTGGCCGATGCCGTAGAGCGCGGTGGCCTGGACGCCGACCTTCGGAGACGACTGGCGGCCGACGCCTTTTTCCGGACCGCCTCCTACGACGCGGCGATAGTCGGGTGGATAGGTGACGATCTGGTGATTCCCCTGCGCCGCGTTTCGGAGCTCCGTTATGGCGAGAACCCACACCAGGAGGCTGCTCTGTACGTTGAGGACGGCTCCCGGCCCTGGTGGCAACAGGCCATGCAGCTCCAGGGCAAGGAAATGTCGTTCAACAACTATGCCGATGCCGAGGCGGCCTGGAGACTTGCCAACTCGGTTCCGGGCATGGTTGTCATCGTGAAGCACACCAACCCTTGTGGTGCGGCCCATGGTGGGGAGGTCGCCGATGCATTCGAGCGGGCCTGGGCTTGTGACCCGCTGTCGGCGTTCGGTGGGGTGATCGCGGTGAACGGCGTGGTTGATGAAAAGACGGCAAGTTCGATTGCGGAGAAGTTCGTCGAAGTTCTCGTGTGCGCCGGCGTCAGCGACGAGGCGCTCGATGTGCTGGGCCGGAAGTCGGCCGTCCGGGTATTGGTGGCGGCCGCTCCTGGGGTGAGCGATCCAGGTATGAGCCGTCTCGAGCAGGGATTCCTTGTTCAAACGAGGGATGGCCAATCGACTGATGCCTGGGAGGTCGTGTCCGAAAGACTCCCGACCGACGCGGAAAGAGAGGATCTGGAATTCGGCTGGATCGTGGCGATGAACACCAAGTCGAACGCCATCGTGATCGTGAAGGATGGGGCCGCGATCGGGGTAGGTGCAGGAGACCAATCGCGCGTGGGGGCGGCAGAGCGGGCTTTGGCGCGGGCCGGGGATCGGGCTGGTGGTGGTGCAGCCGCGTCGGACGCCTTCTTCCCTTTCCGTGACGGGCTGGATGTCCTGGCCGATGCCGGGGTCACAGCCGTGATCGAGCCGGGCGGCTCGCGAAATGATCAGGAAGTGATCGATGCCGCGAATCAGCACGGAATCGCCCTGGTGTTCGCCAGCAACCGCCATTTTCGCCACTGAGCATGAGTGCTTTGATCCTGGACGGGAAGGCAGTTGCGTCGGCGGTGAAGTCAGAGGTCGCCACCGCGGTCGCCACCCTCGATTACGCCCCCGGTCTGGCCACGGTTCTCGTCGGGGACGACCCTGCCTCGCACACGTATGTCCGGGGCAAGCGCAGCGATGCAGCTGAAGTGGGCATCGTCTCAATGCACCACGAGTTGCCGACCGATGTTTCCCAGGGCGATCTCGAGGACCTGATCGAGCAGCTCAACGCCGATGAGGCAGTCGACGGGATACTCGTCCAACTGCCATTGCCGGGCGACCTCGACTCGGAGCGAATCGTGGAGCGAATCGTGCCGGCCAAGGATGTCGACGGGCTCCATCCCCACAACCTGGGGCTTTTGGTACTCGATCGCCCTGGTCTGCGGCCGTGTACTCCGAGCGGGATCATGAGGATTCTGGCCCACTATGGGTTGCCCGTCTCAGGCGCGAGGGCCGTGGTCATCGGGAGATCGTTCCTTGTAGGCCGGCCCCTGGCCCTCATGCTCGCCAGCAGAGGGGTGGATGCCACGGTGACCATCGCCCACTCCCGCACCAAGGATCTGGCGGCGGTCGCCCGCGAGGCCGACATCCTGGTTGCGGCGGTCGGCTCACCCGGATTGGTTACTGCGGACTTCGTCAAGCCGGGGGCAACAGTGATCGACGTCGGCATCAACCGGACGGATGGCGGAATGGTTGGCGACGTCGACTTCGAGTCAGTTCTGGGTCTAGCTGGGGCGGTAACCCCGGTGCCCGGCGGAGTGGGCCCGATGACCAGGGCAATGCTTCTCGTCAACACCCTGACCGCCGCTCGGGCCCGACGCGCCTGACCCGGGGTCTGGTCTGCTGCGCACACGGGTATGAGGCTTGAGTGGATCACGCTCGAGGCCGATAAACAGGTAGTCGATTCACTGCCCCGGGAATCACCCAAGGAACAATGAGAGCTCTGCACAAGACCCTTGCTTTGTTGGCGCTGCTCTTCGTGTTCTCGGTCCTTTCATCGTCTCATAGTGCGCAGGCGGCGGCCGACCCCTGGCTGGATGAAGACTTCGATGATGGAGTCACGGGGGTGTTCGACACGTCGTTTGGCCTCCTGCCCACCACGTCGGGGCACCAGGGCGAGGGCCTCGTCTCCAACATCCTGATCGGAGACCACTGGGGCGGCACCGGTCACTGGTACACGAAGACTCACATCGGCTCGGAGCCCGAGGAGATGTGGATGCGCTACTGGCTCCGATTCCCGACGGGTTTCAAGGTGAACCCGCCCTATCGGGGCAAGTTGCCTGGGTTCGGTGGCCTGTACACCTACAACTGCCTGGGCAACCGCCCGTCGACGGCAGGTGCCCCGTGCTGGTCGGCGAGGATGTCTTTCTCCCCGGTCTACGCCTCCGACGGCCTTCCGTCGTATAGCTACGACCCTTCAAAGGTCACCCGGATCAGCTTCTATTCCTACCTCCTCAACTCCAGTGGGACGGGGCAGGACGGCAAGATCCTGAATTGGGATCCTGACCTTTCGACGCTCCAACATGGCCGTTGGTACTGCATCGAGGCGCGAGTCAAGATGAATGGTCTCGGTGCTCACAACGGGGTCCTCGAGGGGTATGTCGATGGAGATCGGGCCTTCGCCGCCAGCAACTTGACGTTCAGGCGGGCTTCGGAGCCGCAGCTCAAAGTGAAGTCGCTCTGGTTCGACGTCTACTACGGCGGCGATGGCACCTCGCCAATAAACAACAAGATCTACTTCGACTCACTGGCTGCCGGCCCCGAGAGAATCGGTTGCAATGACCGGCCAAAGAGCTCGGGAACCTTCTACGACGACGACGACTCGGTATTCGAGAAGGCCATCGAGCGGCTTGCTGCCTCCGGGATCACCCAGGGATGCAACCCGCCGGCCAATGATCGATTCTGCCCGGAAGATTCGGTGACTCGAGGGCAGATGGCGACGTTCCTCAAGCGTGCCCTCGGGGATCAGTACCCGGTGAGCTTGCCCAATGCTCCACCCTCGCCCCCGGACTTCTGGGGAGGCCGTTCGCACCTCGAATACAAAGCTGCCTTGTCGGTCTACTCGGCAGGGGGTGCCGGATTCGACACCTTCGGTGTCAACTATTGGGTCGACGACTCTACGGGCGACAAGAACTGGCTGGCGACCGGCACCAGTGGGAATCCGAACATTTGGGTCCCCACCCAGCTCGGGCGGATCTGGGACGCCGGATCGACGCCGTACATCCGCATCACCGTCAACGACCTCGACGGGCTTGCCTCTGGTCGGCATGACCGCCGGGTGGACAACATGTTGAAGGCGTTCGCAGCATTCACCGATCTTGGTGGTGGCCGCCGGGTGATACTCGACATCCTTCCCGAGCCCAATGTCCGGAACAATCCCTGGGGTGACGATCCCTCGTCGTTCAAGACTGCATTCCGCAACATCGCCACCCAGGCGCGAGCCGAGATCGGGTCTTCGCGGGTGCGAATCGTCTTCA
>DATDJH010000350.1:0-4720 GCA_036520635.1 Acidimicrobiia bacterium | reverse complement strand
CCCCAAGAATCTGACGCTCACGCTCGCTGCATCGGCGGCCATTGCCTCGGCCGGGCTCTCCAGTAGCGATGAGTACATCACTCTGGCGTTGTTTGTGTTGGTGGGAACCTTGGGGCTGGCGATCCCGATCGGGATCTACTTCTTCGGCGGGGACAAGGCGGCCGGTACGCTCGCCGACCTCAGACATTGGCTGGCGATCAACAATGCGGCCATCATGTCGGTCCTCTTCGTGGTCATCGGGGCCAAGATCCTCGGTGGCGGCCTCGGGATTGTGATGGTTTGAAATGACAAAGGAACTGCTCTCATCCTGGAACGACACCCCAACTCGGGCTGCAATCGTCGAGTTCGTGGACAAGGTCACCGACCCGACGACTGACTGGTTCGTCCCAGAGGAGGACCGGGTCGCGGTGTTCGACAACGACGGGACCCTTTGGTCCGAGAAGCCGATGCCGATCCAACTCGATTTCACAATTCGCAGGTTTGCGGAGATGGCAGAGGAGGACCCTTCCTTGCAGGATCAGCAGCCCTGGAAAGCCGCCCATGAAAAGGACTTTCAGTGGTTCGGGGCGGCCATGGTCAAGCACTACCACGGCGATGACGGCGACCTCAAGATGCTCATGGGAGCAATTTCGAAGGCGTTCGCCGCGCTCAGCATCGGCGACTACAGCAGCAAGGTGACCGCCTTCTTCGAGACAGCCGACCATCCGACACTGGGACGCCCGTACCGCGACTGCGGGTATCAACCGATGGTCGAGCTGTTGCGCTACTTGGAGGCGAGCGGCTTCACCACCTACATCGCCTCGGGGGGCGACCGTGACTTCATGCGCCCGATCGCCGGGCATATCTACGGGATACCGCCGGAGCGGATAATCGGCAGCTCGTTCGCTCTCGAGTACCGCGAGGGCGAGGAGGGCACCGACGTTCTCTACAAGTCGGAGATGGAGTTCTTCGACGACGGCCCGGAGAAGCCGGTGCGGATCTGGAGTCGGATCGGCCGTCGACCCGTGGTCGCCTGCGGAAACTCGAACGGGGACATCCCGATGATGCGGTTCGCCAACAGCGCAGATCTCCCGAATCTGCGCCTCCTCGTTCTCCATGACGACGCGGAGCGGGAGTTCGACTACACCGCAGGAGCCGAGGACGCATTGGCCCGAGCCGCGGACAAGGGTTGGACCGTCATCAGCATCAAGGATGACTGGTCCACGGTGTTCGGTTGATCGCGGGGGCGTCGACCGGGCCAAACGGTCTCGCCAAATACGTCCCCGCCGTCGGCTGGCTCCGCGCCTATGACCGAGGGTGGCTCCGTCCTGACGTTCTCGCCGGTGCCACAGCCGCCGCTGTGGTCATCCCTCAGGCGATGGGCTATGCCACCGTTGCCGGGCTTCCTGTTGAGATCGGGCTCTACACCTGCACTTTCCCGATGCTGGTCTACGCCCTGCTGGGAGGCTCGAGAAGGCTCAGTTTCAGTTCGACATCCACCATCGCCGCTCTGACCGGGCTTGCATTGGCGCAGGTCGGAGCTAGTTCCGGCTCGGAAGCGATGGCTGCGATGGCCACGCTGACCCTCATGGTGGGTCTGACCTTGATCGTCTTCCGGCTGGTTCGCCTCGGCTGGCTGATCGAGGCGGTGTCGGAGGCGACCACAGCGGGGTTGAGACTCGGGATCGGCCTCACCATCGTCGCCGACCAGCTTCCCAAAGTGCTAGGCATCCCCCCAGCCGACGGCGGGTTCTTCGCCGATGTGCGAAACGTCGTGCTGCACCTGTCTGATAGGAATGGAGCCACCGTCCTTCTTAGTCTGGTGACGCTGACCGGGCTGCTGCTAATGAAGCGGTGGTGGCCAAGATTCCCCGGTGCGTTGCTCGCCCTTGCCGGTGGGATCAGCCTCATTGTGTTTACTGGGGCCGCCGACCGGGGGGTGTCGACCATCGGCGACGTTCCCACCGGTCTGCCCGGGCTCATGCTGCCGTCGTTCCAGCATGTCGAGGCGCTCCTCCCCTTCGCCCTCGCCATTGCCCTCATGTCCTATCTGGAGTCGATGACCGCAGCGCGTATCTCCCGCCAACCCGAAGATCCCCCGCTCGACAACAACCACGAATACGTGGCGTCCGGCGTCGCCGGTGTCGTTGGATCCTTGTTCCAAACCATGCCCGTCGGGGGCGGGATGTCTCAAACCCAGGTCAACACCAACGCGGGCGCGAGGTCGCAACTCAGCCAACTGGTCACCGTGGTCCTTGCCGTGGCGGTGGCCTTATTCCTTGCGCCTGTTCTGAGCAACCTCCCTGAGGCAACCCTTGGAGTCATCGTGATCTTCTCGGTGCTGGGGATGCTTCAGCTGACCCAACTAAAGAGGATCGGCGCCATCGACCCAATTGAGTTGGTGATCGCCGGCGTCACCGCCTTTGCCGCGCTCGCCTATGACCTGCTGGTCGGCGTGATCTTCGGAGTCATCTTCACTCTCTACTTCGTGCTGCGTGCGCTCAACCATCCGGTAGTGGTGGAACTCAGGAGGCCCGCTGGCGGCGGGGAGCTGTTGCCTGCACGTGATGGTGATAACGCAGTTCCGGGGATGTTGGCGCTTCGGATCGAGGGAGGGCTTTACACGCTCAACGTGCGCGGTGTTCAGACCGAGATCCTGAATCGAGCGACAAGCCTGGACCCCGTCCCCAAGGTCGTCTTGCTTGACGTTGGTGGCACTGCCGACACCTCTGTGACCGTGATCGATGTCATGGCCGAGACCGATCACATGCTGCAGGCGTTGGGGTCGACGTTGTGGATCGCCAATCTTCCGACTCGGGTCGAAGAGAAGGTGAGACGGACCGAGATGTGGATTCCATGGACCGAGGCGGGCCGGGTGCATCCCACGGTCAATTCGGCGGTGGCCCACTTCGAGGCGAACCGGCCTGGTACGCCTCGCGTCTGACACTCCTCGAGAGACGTGTAGGTTCCCGAGCCCGTCTCTCCAGGAGCCACATGAGCGATCAGAACATTGCCGGCCGCGAGAACCTGCCGATTCCCGACCCGCAATGGGTGGGCCTCACCACCTACGACGCCAAAGACCCCGATACCAAGTTCCCGCCCATCAAGCCGATCCGGCCGCCCGCGGATGCCCCAAATGTCCTGATCATCCTCATTGACGACGTCGGATTCGGGGCCAGCTCTGCATTCGGGGGACCCTGCAACACTCCCAACTTCGAGCGTCTTGCCGCGGCCGGGCTCAAGTACTCCCGCTTCCACACCACAGCCCTTTGCTCCCCGACCCGAGCCGCTCTCCTCGGCGGTCGCAACCACCACTCGGTGGGAATGGGTGGGATCACCGAGATCGCCACCTCAGCCCCCGGCTACAGCTCGATGCGGCCCCGGAACAAGGCTCCTATCGCCGAGATGCTCAAGCTGAATGGCTACTCGACCGCCCATTTCGGCAAGTGCCATGAAGTCCCGGTGTGGGAGACCAGCCCGATGGGCCCCTTTGATCGCTGGCCGAGCCCGGGCAACGGCTTCGAGCATTTCTACGGGTTCATCGGAGGGGAGACCAACCAGTACGCCCCGGCCATCTACAAGGACACAGTGCCAGTCGAGCCGGACCGCACCCCGGAGGAGGGCTATCACTTCACCGAGGACATGACCGACCACGCCATTGACTGGGTGCGCCAACAGAAGGCCCTAATGGCCGACAAACCGTTTTTCGTCTACTACGCCCCAGGGGCGACTCATGCCCCCCATCACGTACCAGCCGAGTGGAGCGACAAATACAAGGGCAAGTTCGACAACGGCTGGGACGCCCAACGCGAGCGCACCTTCGCCAAGCAGAAGGAGTTGGGCGTGATCCCGGCCGACGCCGAGCTCACCGCCCGCCCGGCCGAGATCCCAGGTTGGGACGAGATGGAGGACGATCTGAAGCCGGTGCTGGCCCGCCAGATGGAGATCTACGCAGGCTTCATGGAGCACACCGACCATCACATCGGTCGCCTTCTCGACGCCCTCGAGGAGATGGAGATCCTCGACGACACCCTGATTTATCTGATTATCGGTGATAACGGCGCCTCGGCCGAAGGCACCCCGACCGGCTGTTTCAACGAGCTCGTGGTACTCAACGGGGCGGCAGGGCTGGAGACAACCGAATTCATGGTGTCCAAGATCGGCGAGTTCGGCACCCCCGAGGCCTACAACCACTACGCGGTGGGTTGGGCGCATGCCATGGACACCCCCTACCAATGGACCAAGCAGGTGGCATCGCATTGGGGGGGAACCAGGAACGGGACCATCGTCCACTGGCCCAAGGGGATCGAGTCCAAGGGCGAGATCCGCAACCAGTTCCACCACGTCATCGATGTGGTCCCCACCATTCTCGAGGCGGCCGGGATCCCAGCGCCGTTGTATGTCAACGGAATCCAGCAGGCGCCTCTGGAAGGTTTCTCGATGGGTTACTCCTTTGACGACGCCGACGCTGCCGAGGCCCACACCACCCAATACTTCGAAATGTTCGTCAACCGAGGCATCTACCACCAAGGCTGGACCGCCGTCACGCGACATTCGACTCCGTGGGTGATGGCACCCCTTCCGGCCATTGACGACGATGTCTGGGAGCTCTACGGGCCCGACGATTGGACTCAGTCGAACGACATCGCTGCGGACAACCCGGAGATGCTGGCTCATCTCCAACGTTTGTTCCTCATCGAAGCCGGCAAATACAACGTGCTCCCCCTCGATGATCGTCGCG
>DATDJH010000349.1:0-5172 GCA_036520635.1 Acidimicrobiia bacterium | reverse complement strand
ATCGGGCAGTATCCGCCTATGACGGTTTCGGACGTGGCGGACCACCTCGCTCGAGGGGAGGAGGCTCTCCGTTCGGGCCGATGGGCTGAGGCCCGGGACGCCTTCAAAGCATCGCTGGCCGATTCGGCCAGTCCCGAGGCGGTGGATGGCTTGGGGCGAGCCTTGTGGTGGATAGGCGAGACAGGTGAGGCTCTGGCGACTCGAGGCCGGGCATATTCGGCATACCGGAAGGTCGGTCGGGTGGGTGAGGCGGCGCGGGTCGCCATCTGGCTCGGCTTGGAGCATGCGGCCAGCCCGGGTCACGAGGCGGTCGCGGGAGGTTGGTTGAGTCGCGCTGAACGTCTCCTGGACGGATCGTCGTCACCGGAGTCGGGCTGGTTGTCGCTGGCCCGAGCCGGACTCGAGACCGATCCGATCCGGATGGCCGATCGCGCCGATGAGGCCCTGGCGGCCGCCAGAGAGTTCGGCGATGCCGAGCTGGAGATTCGGGCGTTGGCGAAGACAGGCCTGGCCCTGGTTCAGTCGGGTCGAGTAGACGAGGGAATGGCACATCTGGATGAAGCGATGGCAGCCGCTTCCGCCGGTGAAGCTGAAAAGCCTGAGACGTTCGCCGAGACTTGTTGCGACATGGTCGCCGCCTGTGAGGCCGCCCTCGATGGGAGGAGGCTCGAGCAGTGGGGCCGAGTTGCGGAGCAATTCATGGAGGTTCGGCCTTACGCCCCGCTCGTTGCGTTCTGTGGATCGTGTTGTGCCGGGGTGTTCGCCGCTCGCGGTGATTTGGCTTCTGCGGAGCGGTGGCTGATCTGGACCATCGAAAAGCTGGAAAACGGTGGCCATGAGGCGAGGTGTGTCGACCCACGTGCTCGCCTGGCGGAGTTGAGGATCTCCCAAGGACGCTTCGAAGAGGCCGAAAGGCTCCTGTCCGGAATCGAGTCAAGGCCCGAGTCGATCCGCCCGGTGGTTGCACTGCACATGGAGAGAGGCGAACTGGCACCTGCGGCATCGGTGCTTCACCGGCGGCTGCGAAAGATGGGGTCAGAATCGGTTGGTGCTGTCCCGTTCCTGGCGATGTTGGTCACCGTTCAGATCGCCCGCGGTGACATCGGCGGTGCCATCTCGTCGGCGCATTCAATCGAGAGACTGGCCAAGCGCACCGGTGACGATCGGAACCTGGCCGAAAGCGATTTGGCGACCGGCCGGGTCCTCCTAGCGCAGGGAAACGCGACCGAGGCTGTCGAGGCGCTTTCGTCCGCAGTTGAGCGCTTCGATCGTCTCAAGATGCGGCTCGACTCGGGACGAGCCCGCCTCGATCTCGGCGAAGCGCTCGCAGCTACCGGGGAAACCGAGCTCGCAGTCAACGAAGTCAGAGCAGCCTCGGCCGGATTCGAAAAGATAGGGGCGGTCCGTCAGGCAGATAAGGCAGATGCTCTGCTTCGATCGTTGGGCGAACGAGGCAGAGTCGGTCCCAAGGGCGTCGGACGTCTGACACGGAGAGAACTCGAGGTTCTGGAGCTTCTCTCCGAGGGTCTTACCAACGCCGAAATCGCACAACGCCTTTTCATAAGCACCAAGACCGCCGGCAACCACGTGAGCAACATTCTGATGAAGCTGAACCTGAGAAGCCGGACCGAGGCCGTAGCATTTGCGCTGCGGCCTCGATCCTGACACCTCGTTGTCCACTTAGGCCAATCAGGAGGTCAACCCACGGGCTCTTCCGAAGGCAACAAGCCAAGCTGGGTGAGCATGCCGAAGAAGTCGACTGCCGCCCAGGCCTCGGCGATCTTGTCGTTCTCAATGCGGAAGATGTCAACCTCCTGCACCGAAACCCGCTTTCCCGTAGCCGGCGACCCCATGAACTCGCCGCCATGGGTTCCGCTGGAGGTGACCCTTGCTACGACACGGTCACCGTCCGCGATGAGATCCTCAATTGATACGGCGGCGTCGGGGAATGCCGAGAACCAGTAGTCGAGCTCCGCTCGAACCCCATCGCGACCCTGGTTGGTCGAACTGTTGTGGACGAAATCGATGGTCACCATGTCAGCAACCGAATCGGCATCATGACGACTCAGCGCCTCAAACCACCTGCGAACCAACTCCTTGTTCTCCTGAGACACTTGATCTCCTTTCGTCTCGGATCCTGACAGCGTGCCGAATTGACGGACGAGAAGCATGGGGAGAATCACCCGTTTCGGCGACCATTTCTCAGCCGTCGTGGAGCCAGCGAAGAAGGGCCAGCATTCGCTACAGAAGAGAGGAATCGTTGCGATAGGCCGGTAAACGCGCGCTCGCCGCGTCGGCATGCCGGCCAACCAGGAAGTAGGTGAACAAGTCGCCCTTGCCCTTGACCGAAACGACGCCGCGAGGCTCGCAAACGAAGCTGTCGCGGATCAACTCGTATGTGGTCGCGCTGACCTGGATGCTTCCGGTAAGTCCTTCCGATTCCATGCGACTCGCCGTGTTGACGGAATCCCCCCAGAGGTCGTAGGCGTACTTGTGAATCCCGATGACCCCGGCGACAACTGGCCCCGAGTGGATCCCTATTCGCAGCTCGATCTTGTGGCCATTGAAGGTGTTGGAAGCAACGAAGTCGCGGATCCGCAGCGCCAACTCGGCTAGCGATTCGGCATGGTCGGGTCGCTCAACCGGCACTCCCGAGGCCACCATGTACTCATCGCCCACAGTCTTGATCTTCTCCAAGCCCAGCTCATCGACGAACCGATCGAATGCGGAGAACACCTCGTTCAGGAGACCAATGAGCTCAGCCGGGCTCATCCCGGCCGACATCGGGGTGAAATCGACCACGTCGGCGAAAAGCACCGAGGCCGACTCGAAGTGGTCGGCGATCATCTTGTTCTCGCCTTTCAGCCGCTTGGCGATCTCATGGGGGAGGATGTTGTGGAGCAGGTCGTCGGATTGCCGCTGGAAGCGATCGCGCTGCCGAACGAAGTACGCCGTCGTCGCAAAGACCAAAACGGTCACTCCGCAGATGTTGATCGCCAACTCAGCCGCCGACGCCTCGACCGTGTAGATGCCCCCAATCCAGGTTGGCAGCCACGCCGCCGCTATCACGCTGACGGTGAAGACCACCAACCATGCAAACGCCGATCGCAGGTTGAGCGCAATGAGAGCGCCGAGCACGGTCAGTAGGCCCCACAACATCTGGGCCGAGGACTGCAGCAGACCACCGAGCAAGACAGTCTCCACAAGCCCGACAACAGACAAGAAGAAGAACAAGGCGTTGAGAACCCCGACGAACCAACGTGGTTTGAAGCGCAGAAATGTCATCGCGGTCACATTCGCTGCAACCGTCAACCAAGCAGTGACTGCCAGCCACCCCCGCCCAGCACCGAGTTCGCCGAAGCCCGCCATCAGATTGAACATCACGAAAACGACGGACACGCCCACGATGATTCGCCGTTTTCCCTGTTGGGTTTCAGGCTCCTCTTGGTAGGAG
This sequence comes from Acidimicrobiia bacterium, assembly GCA_036520635.1. Taxonomy (GTDB): domain Bacteria; phylum Actinomycetota; class Acidimicrobiia; order Spongiisociales; family ZC4RG35; genus JALYNX01. The sequence continues at coordinate 1,718 of DATDJH010000349.1, read as the reverse complement.
CCAAGGGACAGAACACGCTCCCATACCCGTCCAAAGCGACCCCTGGCAGACATCCAATCACGATACTTGCGAGCGTTTCTACAATGGTCGAAAGGGTTTACGAGCGTCTACCGAAAGGGTCGATGCAGCACGATGAGGTCGGACTTGGTCGAGGTCCCGGGCGGACCAGGAATCGGCGCCCTTGTGCGACGGATGTGCGATGGCGTCCGCCATGGGCTCCTCCACGGCCGGACCTAGACGTAGAAAAACCCAGGCGGTGCCTGGGTTTTCCTGAGTAGCGGGGGCGGGATTTGAACCCGCGACCTTCGGGTTATGAGCCCGACGAGCTACCAGACTGCTCCACCCCGCGTCGATGGAATAGCCAATTGTAAGGCCCGGGCAGCGTTGTGCAACACGTGCCTGCGGACCGGGGACCATCGGCCCTACCCAATCCATACGGCATTTGGCATGGTTGGACTAGGAATCAACTGGAGGCCCAACTCATGGCTACGTACGACTTCGGAAACAAAGTGGCGATCGTCACCGGCGGTGGCTCAGGGATCGGCGAGGCTTGTGCCGAAACCTTCGCAAGGGCCGGAGCGAAAGTCGTGATCGCCGATTACGACGAGCTCAACGGGCAACGAGTGGCCGATGCGATCAAGACCGCGGGCGGAACCGCCGCCTTCATGAAGGTGGATGTGTCGGATCCCATGCAGGTCGAGGCGATGGTCCAGCGGACTGTCGAGACCTTCGGAGGGCTCAACATCGCGGTGAACAACGCCGGCATCGGCGGCGCCCAGGCCCCAACCGGCGAATACCCCCTGGACAGCTGGCGACAGGTGATGGGGATCAACCTCGATGGCGTCTTCTACGGAATGCGCTTCGAGATCCCGGCCATGCTCGAGAGTGGTGGTGGCGCCATCGTCAACATGGCCTCCATCCTCGGAAGTGTCGGCTTCGCCAACTCGCCGGCCTATGTCAGCGCCAAGCACGGGGTGCTCGGCCTCACCAAGACAGCAGCCATCGAATACTCAGCGAAGGGAATCCGGGTCAACTCGGTGGGACCGGGCTTCATCCGGACCCCGCTGTTGGACAACAACCTCGACGAAGCCACGCTCGGTGTCATCGCCACGATGCACCCGATCCAGCGGTTGGGCACGGCCCAGGAAGTGGCCGACCTGGTCGCCTTCCTTTGCTCCGATGAGGCGTCCTTCTGCACAGGTGGGTATTACCTGGTCGACGGGGCCTACACCTCGCAGTAGTTCGGCTACTTGTCCCCGGTCAGGCTCCCCAACATGTCGGTTACGGCTCCCATGTCGAACCCGCCGGCGGGAACCGTGCCATCTGGTGTTGCCTTGTCGACTGCGTCCGGAAGGAATTCGGAGATCTTGCCCGCCAACTCGTCGCTATCGATTCCGAGCTTGCCTGCAACCTCGTCGAGACCGCCACCTGATAGGGCGCCCTTGATCTGATCGGCCGAGATTGGCAGGTTGTCGCCCTTGCCGATCCAGGAGGACAGCTGATCGTCGAGCCCACTGTCCTGAAGCTTCTTGGTGATGCCGTCGAGGCCGCCGAACTGGTCGATCAGACCGCTGACCGCGTCCATGTCTAAACCCATGAGTCCTCCAATCCGGGGTTGAAGACGACCCTACTCCGGGGTGATCGGCACCCATCCGGTGATGCTGGCGGCGTGACCATCGGGATCGTGGAAGTGCGCAGCCAGCAGGTTCCGGGTCCCG
>DATDJH010000348.1:0-7239 GCA_036520635.1 Acidimicrobiia bacterium | reverse complement strand
GCCGATCTCGCCCGGCGGTTCGGGCTGATCCCATCAGGAGGGAGTGACTACCACGGCACCTACAAGCCAGGGCTCAGCCTTGGCACCGGGTACGGCGACCTGGTCGTGCCTGACGCCGTAGTCGACGAGCTGCGCAATCACGCCGGAGCCGCATGAGCCGCCCTCTGCGGATGGGGACCGCAGCGGCGGTCGTCGCCGGGAGTGTCCTCTTCTCCAGGGTCCTCGGTCTCGCACGGGAAGCCCTACTCGCCTCCCTGATCGGGGTCAGCGCGGATGGGGACCTCTATCGCCAAGCGTTCACCATCCCTGATTTCCTCAACTACCTGCTGGCCGGGGCCTACCTGACAATCACCCTGATCCCCATCCTGAGTCGGCACCTGGAACGGGGCGACGAGGAGGGCGCGAATCGTGCCTTCAGCTCGGTGTTCCGATTTGTCATCATCGCCATCATCGGGCTCACCGTTGTCATGTGGGCCGCCGCCGGGCCCCTGGTCTCGCTCATGTTCCCGAATGCGGTCGACCACGACCGCCTCGTCTCCTTGACCAGGCTGGTCCTCCCCGCCCAGGTGTTCTTGGTGGCAGGTGCCCTCCTGATGGCGGTGCAGTACACCCATCGCAGGTTTGTGCTCCCCGCGCTGGCCCCGATCATCTACAACCTGGGAATCATCCTCGGCGGCCTCATCTCGGCAGTGGTGGCTGAAGCCAGCCCTGAGGGATTCCTTTGGGGGGCGGTGATCGGGTCTGCGATCGGGAACTTCGGACTGCAGTGGTACGGGGCCCGCAACACCAACACTCGATTGGTCCCGGTGCCTCGCGGCCAGTCGTCAGTGGGTGAGTATCTGATCCTGGCCCTTCCGCTCATGGTGGGGCAGTCGATCGCCGTCCTCGACGAGCAATTCGTGCGTTGGTTCGGCCAGATCGAAGAGGGCGCCACTTCAGCTCTCAGCTTTGCCAGGCAACTCAACATGGTCCCGGTGGGGGTGATAGCCCAGGCCGCGGGAGTAGCCGCTTACCCGTTCCTGGCTCGACTTGCCGCCCGGGGCGATACCAAGGCCCTGACCTCGACGACGTCGCGCGCGGCGCGAGGCACGGTCTTCGTGGCGGCCGGAGCATCGGCCGCATTGATCGTCCTTGCCCGCCCCATGGTGCGGCTGCTCTACCAATGGGGAGCCTTCACCGCAGACGACACCGAATTGGTGGCCAGACTCTTGATGATCTACGCCCTCTCTGTCCCGGCCTGGGGCCTGCACCAGATCCTGTCGCGACATTTCTATGCCAAGCGCAAGATGTGGACCCCGGTCCTGATCGGCACAGTGGGGACAGTGATCGCGGTGCCGGTGTGGTCCGGGCTCTACAACCTGGCAGGGGTCGAGGGCTTCGCCATGGCCTCGGTGGTGATCATGAGTGCATATGCACTGGCCCTGCTCGTCGCCTGGGGCGCCGACTCAGGGTGGCAGGCGGCGCGCGAGGTCGGAGTCTCCCTGGTTCGAGGCTTGCTGGCTGCGGCGGCCGCGGTCTTGCTCGCGCTGCCTGTCGTGAACGCGATCTTTGGCGAAGGGAGTCTGAGCTTCTTGGGAGGTCTGGGAGCTGCAGCCTTGGGTGGGCTGACCGCTCTCGCCGGGTTCCTGGTCGTGTCCTTCCTGCTCCGAGCACCGGAATTGAAGGAGATCACGAACCGATCTAGCCCGTAAGGCCGAGGCGCCCAACGGTCTCCCCATCATCGATCTCACCGGTAGGGACGAACCCGAGCTTCAGGTAGAAGGGCCCCGGCCCTCCGTCACCCTCGACCCAACTCGTGTACAGCTCAGTCCCTCCGCGTCCTCTCACCTCGTCGCAGGCGGCAGCGACCGCCAACGACCCGAATCCGCGGCCCTGATATTCAGCGCCAACCATTAGCCGCCACAGAAAGAAGGCCCGGTCGTCTTCGTCGTTGGGATCGATCTCCAGCATCAAGAAGCCCACTACGACACTGTCAGCGACGATTGCCCGCGGCCAGGCGACCTCGGGCTCGGTTAGCGCCTGCGCCAACGACCATGCGTTGCGGGCAACGAATCCTTGCTGGCTAGGCGCGACGTCGATGTCGAAGACCGCTTTCAGATTGATCTGGTCAATCAGCTCGAGAGTCACCATGGGAAAGGCGCGGTCAAATGTGATCTGGCTCAACCAGCTCGAGCGGGATCTCCGGGTCGTCGTTGAGATCCGCTCGAATCCAGGCGGGAAGGGCTCGATTACCACCGGGAGGGGTGCGTCGCGTCGCATCCTCCTCACGGGTGATGTGGTCGAGGACGACGGCAATCAATGCCGCCTCGAACTCTCCGGCGCCTCCCTTGATTCGAATTCCTTCAACCATTCGCATGCTCCACGAGCTCGATCAAGGTACCACCGAGGTCATCAGGGTGGACAAAGGCGATCTGCGTTCCCCGGCCTCCGATCCGCGGGCTCTCGTCGATCAACCTGGCGCCCTGGCCCTTCAGATGCTCCAAGGCAGTCGTGATCGAGGCCACCATGTAGGCCACGTGATGCAGCCCTTCTCCGCGTCGTTCCAGAAATCGCCCAACCGGGGTGTCTAAGCCGAGTGGCTGCAGCAACTGGATGAATGAGCCTCCGACCGGGATCATCGCCTCTTCGACTCCCTGGGCCGCTATCACCTCCCGGTAGAGGGGAACCGCGCCATATCGCTCTTGGTAGCCATGGATCGCCTGGTCGAGATCGGTGACGGCAATCCCGACATGATCGAGATTCAAGAGCTTCATCAGCCAAGGCTATGCCACCCGCCCCTTGGGTGCGACCGGCCCGCCGGTAACATCATGTCCCTGAGGTCATCGTGAGCAACAGCGTCATCACCGGGATCGCCCGCACCCCCATTGGCAAATACGGTGGCGCTCTTTCCCCGCTCCACGCCGTGGATCTGGGTGGTGCGGCCATCGCCGCAGCCATGGAGCGATCGGCGGTCGATCCCGCAATGATCGACGAGGTCCTGTTCGGGCACGTGTTGCAGGCTGGCGAAGGGCAGATCACGTCCCGTCAGGCCGCGGTCCTCGGCGGTCTCCCGATGACAGTTCCATCAGTGACGATCAACAAAGTCTGCCTATCGGGGATGTCGGCCATCGGGTTGGCAGATCGGGCGATCCGCCTTGGTGACTCGAAATTCGTGGTCGCCGGCGGGATGGAAAGCATGACCAACGCTCCTCATGTCGTACGCGAACTGCGATGGGGCGCCCGGATCGGTGACGTCACCATGACCGATGTCATGCAGCACGATGGGTTGTTCTGCGCCTTCGACAAATGCACCATGGGCGAGTCCTCCGACCACAAGAACGACCGCCTGGGGATCGGGCGCACCGAGCAGGACGAGTGGTCTGCCCGGAGCCATCAACGAGCTGCCGAGGCAGCCCGAACCCGTGGGTTCGCCGGCGAGATCGTGCCGGTCGCAATCCCGCAGAGGAAGGGTGACCCCCTGCTCGTCGATTCCGACGAGGGGATCCGGGAGGATGCCACGGCTGACTCACTTGGCGCCTTGCGGCCCGCATTCGTGTCGGGAGGGACCGTCACCGCCGGGAATGCCTCCCAGATATCCGATGGCGGCGCGGCGCTGGTCCTTGCCGACCGGAGCGCGGCCGAGGCGCTGGGCGCACCGATCCTTGCCGAGGTCCTCTCCTACGGGCAGATCGGCGGCACCGACGCGACTTTGCACGAGCGGCCAGCCGAGGCCCTCCTGGTCGCCCTGAAGAAGGCTGGTCTCGAACCGGGAGACCTCGACCTGGTAGAGATCAACGAGGCGTTCGCCGCGGTTGCCATCTGGTCCGCCAGGATGCTCGACCTCCCCGAGACCAAGGTGAATGTCCATGGGGGCGGAGTGGCTCTCGGTCATCCCCTGGGAGCAACCGGCGCCCGCATCGTGGTCACCCTCATCAATGCCCTTCGCGCCCGGGGTGGCGGGGTTGGGGCGGCCACCCTCTGCGGTGGAGGCGGCCAAGGTGACGCCATCGTGGTCCGGGTCGCCGGCTGATGACCGAGCCAGTCGAGCACAACCTCGGCCTGGACCTGGTCCGGGTCACGGAGACGGCGGCGATGGGCGCTGCCCGATGGCTGGGGCGGGGCGACAAGGAGGCCGCCGATCAAGCTGCAGTCGACGGAATGCGGCTCCATCTCTCAACGATCGACATCGACGGTCTGGTCGTCATCGGAGAAGGGGAAAAGGACCGGGCCCCGATGCTCTTCAATGGTGAGAGAGTTGGCACCGGCAAAGGCATGACGGTCGATGTGGCAGTCGATCCGGTCGACGGCACCACCCTCACCGCCTCGGGGATTCCCGGAGCGATCACGGTGATCGCCCTGTCGGCGGGTCGAGGCTCGATGTACACCTCGGGCCCTCTGGTCTACATGGACAAACTCGCCGTTGGCCCAGAGGCCGCCGGCTCGGTGGATCTCGACGCCCCGGTCGAGGAGAACCTCAGAGCGGTCGCCAAGGCGAAGGGCAAGGACATCAACGACCTTCGGGCCTTGATCCTCGACCGACCCCGCAACCAGTCGTACATCGACGAGGTGCGACGGGTTGGAGGGAGGATTTCACTGCTTCGCGACGGCGACGTTGCCGGAGCGATCTCGACCGCTCAGGAAGACACCGCCGCCGACATCCTGCTCGGAATCGGCGGCTCCCCTGAGGCAGTCATCGCGGCGGCGGCCCTGACCTGCATGGGAGGGGAGATCCAGTGCCGGCTGTGGCCCCGCAGTGACGAGGAGAGAACTCAGGCCGACGAATCGGGGCTTGACGTGACCCAGGTGCTGACCACCCACGACCTGATCAAGCCCGACAATGTCTTTTTCGCGGCGACCGGCGTCACCGGTGGCGAATTCCTGGGTGCGGTCGACTTTCGTGGCGATCAGGTTGTGACCCATTCGGTGATCATGCGCTCGAAGACGCGCTCGATCCGATACATGGACGCCTATCACGACCTGGCACGGCTCCGGGAGATCTCGGCTCTCACCCTGGATTGATCGAGGCTCACCCGTCGGTCAGAGTCGACCGCCGCCAGACGAGCGCCACCCAGCCTCCGGCGATGACCAAAGCACCCACACCTAGTGCTCGAACCAGAACACCGCTGACCTCCGAGCCTTCGAGGAGAAGACTCAGCACTTGAACCACTCCACCGGCCACAACGGCGGTTCCCATCGCTCGGACCACCATCCGGATCGGGTCTATCTGACGAGTTCGGGCCGCAAACGATGCCGACGCAAACTCCACGATGAGAACGATGAGCACGGTCTGAGCCCACGGAGGAGGCGCTAGAACAACCGGGAGGGCGGAGATGATTGCCATCTGCAAGACGAAGGCCGCGGCGGCGGCGGTCACCGATGCGGTCAGGCCGTAAAGGAGGCCGACCACCAACACCAGCACACCGACTCCACCGACAAGGGCGCCCAAACCCGATCCCTTTGCAGTGGGAACCGAGAGGACCAAGGCAAGCCCCAGGATCACCGAGGCGATAGCCGTCAGCCGAGCCGTCGTCGCCAAGACGTCCTCCACTGTTCGAGACGGGCGATCGGGACGTCTGCCGGCTCATCCCCGCGCCATACCGTGATTGGGATCCCCTCAGAGGCAAGCCGGTCGCGAAGACGCTCACGCTCGAGAGCCCAAATCCGCCGGCCAACAGATCGCGCCTCATCGAGGGGAGCCGGCAACACCGACTCCACATCCATCTCGATCACTGACACGTCCATGCCCGAGCGCCGCAGCGAGTGCATCAGCCCGGCGAGGTTGGGGTCGAGCAGGGAGGTGAGGGCGATGACCATCGCCGGCCTTCTGGCTGCCCGAGCCACGGCACGCTCTGCCGCCTCCCACAGCACCTTGCTCGGGGTCACTGCCATCAGTTGCTCCATCGTGCGCCGTCGATGGCTCTCCCCCATCCCTGGATAGACCCACCGGCACATGCCGTCCAGAGTGACCAGACCGAGACGGTGTCGATGCCTGGCGTGGGCTCTGAGCAGGGTGGCCGCCATCCGGACAGCCCTATCGACCAGCCATTCGGTGTCGGTATCGCTTTCGACCTGAGCGTCGACCAAGAGGACGACGTCTCCGTTGCGCTCCGGGTGTCTCTCATTGACCCACAGGCGCTGAGCCCGAGACGAAACCCGCCAGTTGATGGATCGAGGATCGTCACCGTGCTGGTAGGGGCGAAGGTCGGCGAACTCGGACCCGGCGCCCCTTCGGTTCGAGACCAACTCGCCGACGTGGAGGTTGGTCTCCAAAGGCTTGAGCAGACGTCTCAAAGTCGATTCCTCTGGAAGGACCACGACGTGTTGGACACCAGGGACAACGTGGCTCAACTCAAACATGCCAAGTGGTGAATCGGCGTAAACCGTGAGCGGTCCCAGAGCCTTGCTGCCCCAGCCCAGGGGCGCCACCGTGAAAGCGGCCTCTGAATACCGGTCGAGCGAAGGGATCGACAGAGTGCTTCCGTCTACCAGGCGCCCGCCGACCGTTGACACGACATCCATGTCTTCGAGGCCTACTTCGACAAACAGCGGTCCGATGCGGCGGTCGCTCTCCAGATGCAACGCGATCCGGTACTCCCCACCCTCCACCATGGATTCGGGTGCCGTGTCGATCCGTGCAGTCATGCTCGGGACCGACCGGGTGGCCAAGCCAACAATTGCCAGGGTGAGCAACGCAGTGCCCACCAAGGCCGGTCCAGGGTCGCCCACGGCGAGTGCAGCACCTAGGCCCACCAGCCCGGCCGTCACGTAGGCGCGCAACCGCGGAGTGGCGACCGCCTTCATGGAGCGTGGACGGAAGGAGTCGCCGGAGGGCTAGGGACCTGCTCCAACACCTCTTCGATCACCCGCTCTTCGCTCAAATCCTGCGCCCAGAACTCTGGCCGGAGAATCAGGCGATGCGCCAGAGCAGGAACAGCCACGTCCTGGACGTCGTCCGGGAGAACGAACCCACGACCCGACAGGGCTGCCCTGGCGCGGGCCAACTTCATAACAGCCAGGGATCCGCGAGGGCTGGACCCGACTCGAACCCGACCCGAAGACCTAGTGGCGGCAACGAGCTGAACGATGTACTTGCCTACCGGCTCAGAGACATGAATCTCCTCGACGACTTTCTGCATCCCCATGAGGGTCTCCCGATCGACCACCACGTCGAGCTCGACTTCGTCGGTGCCCCGCTCTGCCCTGCGGCGCAACATCTCCCACTCCGCGTCCGGCTTGGGATAGCCAAGCCGGGCCCGGATC
>DATDJH010000347.1:0-2959 GCA_036520635.1 Acidimicrobiia bacterium | reverse complement strand
AGCTCCTGGAAACCGTGGGACCCGTCTTGTTCCTTCTTGTCGAGCTTGCGCACAGTGACCGGGATCATCAGCACCACCGCTATCGCAGAAGTGGCGGCATCGAGGACAAAGATCCCATTGAGGCCAACAGTGATCGTGATCACGGCCCCGAGGGCCGGGCCGACGACGAACGCCGCCCAGGATGCGCCTTCGATGTAGCCGTTGACTTTCGCCAGTTTCTCGGGGTCGTCGGTGAGATACGGGCCAAACGATGCAATAGCCGTGTAGACGGGGGTCCCGACCAGCCCCAGGGCGAAGGTGGCCACCACCATCGTGGGGATGGTGTTGGCGAACACCATGGATAGGGCGACCGGGATGAAAAGCAGCTCACCCCAGATCAACACCCGGCGCGGGTCATATCGATCGACCAGAACTCCAGCAATCGCCGAGCCGATCAAAGATGCCAGGCCCAGGGCCGCCATAACTGCGGCCACGCCGGTTGCCGAAGCCTCCAACTCGAAGGCGGTCTTGCCCCAGATCCCTACGAAGAAGGCAGCCTCGCCCCCCACCCGGGATATGAACCGACCGGCGACAACCCGCCTGACGTCACGATTGGCCCACATGGCGGCCACGGTACCGCCGGGACGCTCAGATCAGACTGGAATAGTCCGCTTCGAGCCTGGTCCAATCGAGCTTGGCCATAAACCCGCCCAGGCTCAACGCGACGCTGAGAGCAGGAAGGTCATTGAACGGTGGTGGGACGAACTCCGGTTGCTCGACGAGGCCTTCCTCCTCCAGTTGATGGAGCACCGACATGTCGAGGAGATCCACCTTCCCGCAGAAGAGCAACGGAATACGGTGAGCTTTTCCGGTCTGAATGGCGAGCCGCACATAGAGCAGCGTGAGCACCAGGCCCTTTCCGTAGCCCAGGTCCTTGGTGAAGGGGCCGGCATCGGGAAGGCTGCCTCGGAAGATCCGATGGGCCGCGGACCATGCCTCGTCTTCGCTCAGTCCGTCAGTCCGAAAGGCCTCAAAGACCTCGATGAACGTTGCACCCTCGGTGGCCATCTTTATGCCCTCGATACGGTGCATCAGCTTGGCCAGCCTCCGGGGATGGCTCCTCATGTTGATCATCTCGGTGAGCACCGCGAGCCCCTCCTGGGTCACCGTGGACCGGGGCGCCGCCTTCCCGAGGAAGGTGCAGACTGGCTGGGCAAGGCCGTTGAGCGTGGTTCCGACATGCACCCACCCCTCATGGGCTTCGAGCAGGTCGAGGTCGCGCTGGGAGAAGAACTTGTCCTCGTTGAGCTTGATGTAGTCGGCCCCGGCTGCCGCATCGGCCGCAATCCCGTCGTCGGCCATGACCTCGATCTTGCCGGGACCCATCGACCTGTCGAGTTGGGCCTGCAGGATCCCCACCGCCGTGTTCCCATCAATGGAGCGATCGTCTTCCATCTCCATGATCGGCCCTGCCAGCCCCTCGAGGATGTGCCTCATTTGCCCGGCCAGATCAGCGATGGTCGGCCCTCCTGCATGAAACACGTCATTGGGTGTGCCGTAGAGGAGCCCGCTGAGCTGGGCGAACTGCTCGGTTCCGCGGCTCTCCAGCAAATCGACAACCTGGAGGTACTGCTCACACATGAACCGCATCATGACCGAGGCGGGCGCAACCGGGCCCAAGCGAGAGAGAATCTCACCCTGGATGGCCCTTAGCTCGGACCGGGTCGCAACCGGGTCGAGGCGGATGTCCTTCGCCTCGTAAAAGGCACGATCGACTTTGGGCTGCTCCTTGAAACCCGAGGCGAAAAAGCCCTTCCTCACCTCATCGTCCCAATTGATGGCACTCAGAACCCTGATCGGGCGTTGAGCCTCGACGATGCGATCGGAGAGCTCCCTGATGGTCTGGCTGTAGGCGTCCGCCTCACTCAAAATCTGACTCCTGGCTGGCTGGGCCGAGAATCTATACCGACTGGGTCAGCTCAAGAGATCCAGAACCATGGCTGTGGCGTCCTGCCCGCTGCGGATTGCGCCATCGATCGAACCGGATCCGTTGCTGTGCTCTCCGGCGATCACCATGCGACCCCAGGGATGCCGGAACACATCGAGGAGGCTCCGCTGCCCGGGGCCCAGCACGGAGTAACAGCCGCCGGTCAGAGGGTCGGCGCCCCAGTCGACTGTCGCTGGAGCACCGAGGAGATCGACTTCGGGCATCGCCTGACGCAGGCGCGTGACCGGGTCCTTCATCAGCGCCTCTGCGCCGGCCTTCGAGCCTGCGAATCCCGTGACCGCATTGCGGGTTGATCCGCCACTCTTGAGACCGGTCCAATACCAGGCGGGGATGTCGGCGTCCTGTCTTCGAAACAGTGGCGGAGTCCCGTTAGTAGCCATGGCCACCTTGGCAGCCGAGCCCATGCGGAGGGCGTGGAGAGCGGGCGCCACCAACGAAGGAGCAGGGTCGAGGTCGAACGTCTGAAGGACTGGCAGCGGGACAGCCATCACGACCAAATCGGCCTCGTGCTCCCCGGCGGCTGTGCTGAGCACCACCTCTGTCCCCCGCTGCGACAACGAGAGCACCCTTGACTCAAAGTGAATATCCAGGCCACCCGCGAGCACCTCGGCAAGTGAGGCGTTTCCGCCAGAGATGCGGTAGTAGGAGTGTTGGCCGAATCCGTAGTCGGGACCGATCTCAGTGGCCGCAACCTCGTCGAGGGGAGCCCCCATCGTCCCCTCCAAGCGAGAGCGAAGCACCAAGAACGCCGCGGTGTCATCGCTGAGCCGATCGAGAAGCTCGGCTGCGGTCATGTCTTCCAGGACGTCCGGCGGCATAGTGTCGAGCAGCTCGGCGAGAGCCCCGTTTACTCGCTGGTGCTCCTCGAGCGGAATCGGCTTCCCACCGACCGGGTCACGAGTCACGAAGTCAATTCCGGGATCGACCAATGCGACACCAACTCTCGCGGCCAGCGAGAGGACGGCCTCCTGG
>DATDJH010000346.1:0-2093 GCA_036520635.1 Acidimicrobiia bacterium | reverse complement strand
CCCCTTGATCCGGGATTTGGTCGTGGATCGCTCTCCCTTCGACCACATCGTGGAGGCCGGAGGCTTCATAACGGTTGACACCGGCTCGGCCCCTGAAGCCAACCTCGCCCCGGTCCCGAAGCCGGTCGCAGACATCGCGTTCGACGCCGCCGCCTGCATCGGGTGCGGGGCCTGTGTTGCGGCCTGCCCCAACGGCGCGGCCAACCTCTTCACTGCAGCCAAGGTCAGCCACCTCGGTCTGCTCCCCCAGGGCCAGGCGGAGCGTTGGACGAGGGTGGAGCGCATGGTCGAAATGATGGAGGGGTACTTCGGCTCCTGCACCAACCACGGTGAGTGCGAGAAGGCATGCCCGAAGTCGATCTCGATCGACTTCATCGCGATGATGAACGCCGACTACGTGAAGGCGAAGTTCAAAAACCGCCGTCTCGCCTCTCAAAACGGCTGATTTCACCGGCTTCAGAGTCGGAATTGATCGGAATTAATAGGTTCCCAGCCCCCTTGTCGTTTTCCATTCATCACGTAGCCTGACAGAGGTTTTACCCGGTCGCCGCCACTTATAGTGGTGGAGACTCACCCAGGGTGTTGAGGTTGAAGAAAATAGGGGCGACATGAGAAAGAAAGTCGATGGCGAGCGCGGCGCCACCTTGGTCGAGGCCGCCATCGTGTATCCCCTCTTGTTCCTGTCGATCTTTGCGATCGTCGAGTTCGGTCTCGCCTTCAAAGACTGGCTCTCGGTCTCTCACGGTGCCCGCGAAGGAGCCCGGGCCGGAGCCACTTACGGTGACGCCCCCGAAGCCGACATCCTCGTCCTCCGCGACGTGGCCCGCACACTGGCTCCCGCAGGAATTGGCGCCGGCACCAGAGTGCGCGTCTTCCAGGCCACCCCCGGCGGCAGTGGCACGCTGTACACGTTCAACCCGGGCAACGATTGTGGTGACCTCACCGGAGGCACCCTGACCGGGTGCTGCGACTGGTCGCCCTGCCCCGAGCCGGGCCGACCTACTTACGTGGTCCCGATTTGGGATCCGGCAACCCGAGATGTCAGCGCCCCGTGCACAGACCACATCGGCGTGGAGGTCCGATTCACCCACTTGTGGTTGACCGGGTTCTTCGTCCCATCGACTGACTTCACCACCCGGACCGACTTCCAGATCGAACCGCAGGTGTTCGACGTAGGGGCGGCCTGCTGATGAGCCGAAGAGAGAACCGGGAGCGTGGAGCCAGCCTCATCGAGGTTGCCATCGTGCTGCCGATTCTCATCCTGCTCGCCCTCGGTCTCTCCGAAATCGGCTTCCTGGTCGTGGACTACATGACGGTGACCAACGCAGCTCGTGAGGGAGCCCGAACCGGGGCCGCCGCCGCCGACTACGTCAACGGCCCTACTGACGCCGACGATCTCATCCTCAACGCGGTCGAGGAGGCGGCATGCAATCTCACCTTCGGCACATTGGAAAGCGTGACGATCTATAGGGCTGATGCCAATGGAGACGTCCCGGTTCCGCCGGCAACATTCGTGAATGAGTACTCCAACACCGGGAGTCTGCAGTGTGGCTCGTCGGGGCACGGGCTCTCCTGCGACAACGGGTGTCCGTGGCTGCCGACCGATAGGGATCGCGTCCCGCCCGGTCTCGATGAGCTTGGAGTCCTCATCACGTTCAGCCACTCCAGCGTGACCGGCCTGTTCCCGTTCCCCAGCGTCGACTGGCGCGAGCAGGCCGTGATGCAGATCGAGCCAGATACCAGAGGTCAACAATGAAACGGATCCTCAGGAAGTACCGGGACAACGATCGGGGAGCAGCACTGGCCCTGGTCGCGGGATCAATGTTCTTGCTGCTCGGCATGGCGGCGTTCGGAACCGACCTGGCATGGTTCTACCTCACTGCCAGCCGGGTCCAACGCGCGGCAGATGCGGCGGCGCTTGGCGGCGTGGTCTGGATGCCGGCCAGCCCGGGAGTCGCAGATTCGACTGCGTTCGACATCGCCTTGCGCAATGGATACGACGATGCCGACCCCGACATCACGGTGGTCCCTACCGACATTCCCACCGCCCCCAATCAGCTCGAAGTGACGGTCGAGGACATCGTCCCGACCTT
>DATDJH010000345.1:0-2064 GCA_036520635.1 Acidimicrobiia bacterium | reverse complement strand
TCACGAGCAGCATCGGACCCTGGAATACCCCCCGCACACGGTCTTCGTCGAGTCGCTGGCCCCGCCACAAGAGCTGATCATCGTGGGGGCAGTCCACATCGGCCAGGCATTGGCCAGCTTTGCCGCTCAGATGGGTTATCGAGTGACGGTCATCGATTCCCGGGGTGCGTTCGCCACACCGGACCGCTTCCCGAACGCGCGGATCATCGTTGGATGGCCGGAGAATGTGATCGATCAAGTGCCCCTCGACCGGCGGACCTGGGTTGTGATCCTCTCCCATGCCCAGCCTCATGAGGACCCCGTCCTGGCGGCAGCACTGAAAAGCCAGGTCAGATACATCGGAACCATGGGAAGCCGGCGCACTCAGGACCTGCGCGTGGGGAGGCTGCGGGAGATGGGGTTCTCAGACGACGACATCGCCCGGGTGCGTGGACCGGTTGGCCTCGACATCGGCGCCGAGAGCCCACAAGAGGTGGCGGTCTCGATCCTCGCCGAGATGACACTTGTCCGCTACGGGCACGGGACCGGGGTGTCACTTCACGGTGTGGAAGGCAGGGTGCACAAGCAGCGCCCGGAGGACGGCTGAATAGCCGACCCGGTTCGAGCACCGATACCCTGCCGGCATGAAGGCGATCTCCGACGAGCAACTGCGCGCCGACATCCGTCGGCTCGGCAACCAACTCGGCGACGCCCTGGTCCGCCAACACGGGCCAGAGCTCCTGGATTTGGTCGAGACGGTGCGTGCGTTGGGCAAATCGGTGCGACGCGGGGGTAGCGCCGAAGCCACACAGGAGCTCGACCAACTCCTTTCGCAGCTGGAAGTCGGAGACGTCATTGCCTTAGTCCGCGCTTTCACCACCTACTTCTACCTCGCCAACGTCACCGAACAGGTGCATCGGGTCGACCAACTGGCCACAGATGATCGCTATCTGAAGTCCACAGTCGATCGGATCCTCGAGGCCGATGTGGACGAGCAGGAGCTGATTGAGGTTCTCTCCCGGCTCGAGGTGAGACCGGTGTTCACAGCCCATCCCACCGAGGCAGCCCGGCGCTCAATCCTCAGCAAGACGCGCCAGCTCGCCGACCTGATCGAGCAAAGACTGGGAGTGCAGGACGACGACACCCGGTCGATGATCGATCGTCGCTCTGCGGAGTTGATCGACCAGATCTGGCAGACCGATGAGTTGCGGTTGCAACGGCCGAGCCCGGTCGAGGAGGCCCGATCTGCCCTCTATTACCTGGTTCAGGTCGCCGACGAGGTGATGCCCGCACTCGCGGACCATGTCGCCTTCCAACTGGAGCGGTTGGGCCCACCGGTCACCGCCCCGATCCGCTTCGGCTCGTGGGTGGGCGGCGATCGTGACGGGAATCCGGAGGTGACCCCGGAAACCACACTGGAGACACTGATTCTGCAGCACGACCGCGGGCTGAGGCACCTGATCTCTTTGGTGGAGTCCCTGGCTGACGAATTGTCGATGTCCCAGAGGCTGTCCCCGATCAGCGAGGGCTTGGAGATTTCGCTCGCTGAGGACCGTGAGCATCTTCCGGAGATCTGGCAGAGGGAGAACCGCCGCACTGCCGCCGAGCCCTACCGGCTCAAGTGCTCCTACATCCACGCCCGACTGATCAACACCAACCTCAGGATCCAACGGAGCCTCCCCTTCCGGGTGGGTCACGACTACGCCGATCCCTCCGGGCTGCTCGCCGACCTCGACATCATGGACGGCTCCCTTCGGGCAGCGCGCGGTCAGTTGATAGCCGATGGGGCCCTGGCCAGGGTTCGTCGTGCTGCCATGACCTTCGGCTTTCAGATGGCCACGCTGGACGTCAGGGAGCATGCTGCCAAGCACCGTTCCGCTCTTTCGGAGGTCTACAGCCTCGTAGACACCAACTATGACAGGCTGGACGCCGTTGGCCGGCAGGGCCTTCTCGGGTCGGAACTCGCAGGATCGCGGCCCCTCACCGGCCCCAACACCGTCATCGGGGAGGAAGCTAGGAACACGATCGGCACTTTCCATGCCATCGCCGAAGCCAAAGCCCGATACGGAGACCAGGTCATCGAGA
>DATDJH010000344.1:0-3890 GCA_036520635.1 Acidimicrobiia bacterium | reverse complement strand
GATCTCGACCCGTTCATCGGCCAGACGATCACGGCCAAGGTCATCGAGCTGGACCGTCCGAGGAACAACGTCGTCCTCTCCCGCCGTGCCTATCTCGAAGAAGCACAGGCAGAGGAGCGGAACGCGTTCCTCGACGGCCTGGGCGAGGGCGAGGTCCGCGACGGCGTCATCTCGTCGGTGGTCAACTTTGGCGCCTTTGTCGATCTTGGTGGCATGGACGGTCTCGTCCACGTTTCGGAGCTCTCCTGGCAGCACGTGAACCACCCGGGCGAGCTGGTCAAGGTGGGAGACAAGGTCACGGTCAAGGTCCTCGAGGTCGACCGTGATCGCGAGCGCATCTCGCTGTCGATCCGGCAGACGAGCGATGACCCCTGGGATGTCTTCGCCCGCGAGCACGAGGTCGGAGACGTTGTCGACGGCGTCGTGACCAAGACCGTCCCGTTCGGCGCATTCGTCTCTGTCGCCGACGGAGTGGAAGGCCTGGTTCACGTATCGGAGATCGCAGTCCACCGCGTCGAGTCGCCCGAGCTCGAGCTCTCGATTGGCCAGCCGGTCAAGGTGAAGATCACCGAGAAGGAGAACGAGCGGCGCCGGGTCTCGCTTTCCATCAAGCAAGCGTCACCGGACTGGCAGGAGCGGGAGACTCAGATCGAAGAGCAGAAGAAGGCCCCGGCTCCGAGCAGCCGTCGCCGTCCGCAGAAGGAGTTCGAGCGCGAGTTCGGGCCCACTGACGATGAGCGTCCTCCCATGCCGGTCGATGCCTCCCTCGAGGCGATCCTGCAGGAGCTCAAGGAGCGTGGCATCGGTCGGAGGTGACCCGCCGGTCGAATCCGGCGGTGGAAGGGTCATCTGACTAGTCACAACGTGATGGTTTCACGGTGTGAGCTAGTCACGCCTTTCAACCCAGTCACGATATGAGACGACCGAACTATGGAGGGTTGAGGGGAAACCCTCAAGACTCACTCCATACGGTCCGAATCATTCCTGTGGAATTGGACTTGAAAAACTGGGAGGGCGCGCCCCAACCGGTAGCATGCCAAGCGGTATGCGCCGGCGACGGGTCGGCGCCCGACCGAGGGGACAACCGAAGGGGACTCAATGGGTAGGAGAGCCATCGTTCTGCTTGTGGCCTTGATACTGGCCGGGCTCGCCGCTTGGGCGGTCTGGAACTACTTGCAGGGCATAGAGAACGACATCGAAGCAGGCCAGGAGGCGGTCACGGTCTTCCGTGCCGTTGACGCCATCGCTGAAGGGACCGACGGGGCGATCATCCTGTCGGACTTCAACGCGGGCGGTCAGCTCATCGTGAAGGGCACCGAGGAGAAGGAAGATCTCCCCGATTTGGCCATCACTTCCGAGGACCAGCTCAACGCAGTCCTGAGCAACAAGGTGTCGGCCGGTCCTATCTCGGCAAACAGTGTTTTGGTCGAGACGCAGTGGACGGAGATCAACATCGACGTCACACCGCTGGCCGAGCAGATCCCCGAGGGCAAGCAGGCCATGGTGATCTCGACGGACAACGTCCGCGGGGTCAATGGCTTTGTCAACCCCGGCGATCGGATCAACCTGATCATCACCCTCGACATTGCGTTCGACCTTCTCCCGGAGGGATTCCAGGGGATCACGGTTGGCGCTGAGGCACCTCCGACCGAAGGAGCGGCCCCGACCGAGGAGGCGACACAGGTGATCACCTACACCAGGTACGTCCTGCAAGGGATCCCGGTGCTGGCTACCGGTCGTGACATCGCGACCGACCCCGACGCTCCGGAGCAGGTGGAAGCCGAGCCGACGACCCCGTCTGACGGCACCACCGAGACCACAGTCGCTGAAGAGGACACAGGTAACGAGACCATCTTCACCCTCGAAGTCACACCCGAGCAGGCAGAGCGGATCGCATACGCCTTCGAGAATGGCTCGATGTGGCTGACCCTCGTTCCCGAGGACTTCGTCGAAGTGGAAACACAGGGTGTGATCATCGATACCCTCTTCGGTGGAGACCTGGTCGAGGACATTTTCGGATAAGTTTGAGTAAGAGGTTCGACCATGTCATTGGCTGAGCACAACCTGTTGGTGGTTGATAAGGACGACGACTTCGTCTCGGCTGCCAAAGAGCTGTTCGAAGGCCGACTGCCGGTAGCTCGCTCCATTGAAGAGGCGAGCCAGACCATCGAGTCGGGCGAGCTTCGCATGCTCCTGCTCGGGCCCTCGTACAGCAACGAGGAGTCCATGGAGCAGGTGCGGAGCCTGCACAACCAAGATCCGGTTCTCGTTCTGATGATGGTGGCCGAGACGGTCACCGCCGACCTCCTCAGGTACGCAATGCGTGCCGGGGTGTCGGACGTCATCGAGTCCCCGTTGGACGAGACCAAGATCGAGGCTGCAATCGAGCAGTTCGCTCACGATGTCCTGAAGCGGCGCAACGTCGCCGCCCGTTCGGGACGTGAGGTTGAGCGCACCGAGCGGGGCCAGCTGATCACGGTCACCTCGGCCAAGGGTGGAAGCGGCAAGACCGTGATGGCCACCAACGTTGCCCTCCTTCTCAACCGCCTGGCCGACAAGAAGGTTGTGCTGGTCGATGCCGATCTCCAGTTCGGCGACGTCTGCCTGCTCCTTCAGCTCGAGCCGCGTTTCACCATGGTGAACGCCGCCCACGAGTTGCATCAGCTCGATTCCGAGATGCTCGATTCGTTGCTGACCGAGCATCCGAGCGGGCTTCGGGTCCTGGCTGCGCCGTTGGAGCCGGCATTTGCCGACGACATCACAACGGCCGGCCTGATGCAGATGCTCGATGTCCTTCAGGAAACCTACGACTACGTCGTTGTGGACACCGCCTCGATGCTCGACGAGTTGATCCTGTCACTCATCGAGAAGGCGGATCAGGTCCTGATGATCGTGGACATGGACCTGCCTTCGGTCAAGAACGCCAAGCTCGCCCTGGAGACCCTCCGCCTCCTCAAGTTTTCCACGGGCAACGTGAAACTCGTCATGAACCGCTCCAACTCCAAGGCCCGCCTCGATAACAAAGAAATCGAAGGTGCCCTCAAGATGGAGATCGCAGCTGCCGTTCCCTCTGATGCCGCCGTTCCCAACTCGGTCAACGAGGGGCGCCCGGTGGTGGAGACCGACCCCAAGGGGAAGGTCGCCAAGGGATTCGAGAGTGTCGCTGCCTTGATTGCGGGGAAGATCCCCGAAAGCTCGCAAAAGAGCGGGCTCTTCGGGCGTAAGTAGTGGGAAGGTTGTGAACGGTGCCATCTTTATCTGAAAGAGTTGCAGCAGCCAGGCAGAGCGAGACCGCCGACGTCGGCGTGAACCGCAGCGACGCGATGAGCGAGCTTCGGGGTCGTCTCCACTTCAAGGTTGTCGAAGAGCTCGGTCCGACTCTCTATGACCGCCAGATGTCCGACGCCGAGTTGCGCCTCCGCGTGCTCGAGATGTTGGAATGGGCCGTCGACCAGGAGCAGGGGCTTCCCCTCACCTCGGCCGACCGTCGTGCCCTTCTCAACGAGATCGCCTCCGACGTCCTCGGTTATGGGCCCATTGACCCGCTGCTCAACGACCCGGACGTCACAGAAGTCATGGCCAACGGTCCGTACGACATCTACTACGAGAAACTGGGAAAGATCACCCTGTCTGACGTCAAGTTCGTCGACGAGGTCCATCTCCGCAGGATCATCGACAAGATCGTCGGCCAGATCGGTCGTCGTGTCGACGAAGCCACCCCGATGGTGGATGCTCGTCTCCCCGACGGCTCACGTGTCAACGCGGTGGTTCACCCGTTGGCGATCGGCGGGCCGTTCCTGACGATTCGAAAGTTTGCCGTCGACCCCTACCAGGAGGCCGACCTCATCAACTTCGGCACCATCACCCAGCGTGTGGCCGACTTTGCCCGG
>DATDJH010000343.1:0-5147 GCA_036520635.1 Acidimicrobiia bacterium | reverse complement strand
AGGCCGGGAGCGCGCGCTTGCCCTGAGTAGGGGGCTCTCCCAGGCCGCGGAGCAAATCGACGCCGGCGAGCGCCGTGCGGAGCGCCTGGAGTCAACAGTCCGCAAGTCGATCCGCCATCTGGAGGTCGACTACGTGATGCTGGCTTCCCAGGCAACGATGACGCCTATCGAGACCCTGGATCGGCCCGCGGTCCTGGCTGCCGCGGTCTCGGTGGGTGGCGTGCGTCTCATCGACAACATTGCCATCGACGTCATCGAGGGGTGTTTCATGCCCGACCGCGGGCTCATCCTCGATGAGCCGAGTCGGCTCGGTCCTCTGCGCTGACCCGAAGCAGCGAGCCCGATGACAGACCACGTTGAGCAGGAAACCGACCCTCTGGTCGCGGCCAGAAGGGAGCGGCACGCGCACATCCTGGAATCGGGTGGATATCCGGATCGGTATGACCGCACCGATTGGGCGGCCGATCTCAGGGAGCGCTTCGCCGACCTCGAGCCCGGCACGCACACCGAGGTCGAGACCTCGGTGGCTGGGAGGCTCATGCTTCATCGCTCGTTCGGCAAGCTGCAGTTCGGGACGTTGCGGGATGGCAGCGGGTCGATCCAACTCCTGGTCGATCGTGGGGCTGCGGGCGATGAGATCGCCGACAGGTTCGAGGCCATGGACCTCGGAGACTGGGTTGGTGCCCGGGGCTCGATCATGACGACCCGCAAGGGTGAGCTCAGCGTGAACGTCGCCGAACTGGTCGTGCTCCAAAAGAGCCTTCGCTCCCTTCCCGAGAAATGGCACGGACTTCAGGACATCGAGCAAAGGAGTCGGCACCGCTACCTGGATCTGATGGTGAACGAGGACTCGCGGGAGGTGGCGATGACCCGGGTTCTCGTCACCTCCGAGTTGAGGCGACAGTTCGAAGAGCGTGGATTCGTCGAAGTGGACACCCCGATCCTGCTTCCCCAGGCGACCGGGGCCACCGCCCGGCCCTTCCAGACCAAGCACAACGCGTTGGGGATGACGATGTACCTGAGGATCGCCACCGAGCTCTATTTGAAGCGCTTGGTGGTCGGCGGCCTGGAGCGGGTTTTCGAGATCGGGCGGATCTTTCGCAATGAGGGAATCGACTCGTCCCACAACCCCGAGTTCACGATGCTCGAGGCCTATCAGGCCCTTGCCGATTACAGGGACATCCTGGTCCTGATCGAGGAGGTCTTTGCTGCAGTGGCCGAGCGAGCCACCGGACAGACAGCCATCACCTACCGGGAGAAACCGCTCGACTTAACACCTCCGTATCGGCAGGTTGAGATGACGGAACTGGTCTCTGAGGCCCTGGGCCAGCCGGTGGATCTGGACACACCGCTCGAGGAGCTGCGGGGCCTGGCGGCCGGCGTCGGTGTCGAGGTGGATGGGGGTTGGACTGCCGGGCGCCTGATCGCCGAGATCTACGAGGAGGCGGTCGAAGACAAGATCTGGGAGCCGACCTTCGTGATCCACCCACCCATCGAGGTGTCACCGCTTGCACGCAGGAATCGCGAGGATCCCCGTCTGGCCGACCGATTCGAGTTGGTGATTGCCGGGTCGGAGTACGCCAACGCCTTCAGCGAGTTGAACGATCCCGACGATCAGCGGGCCCGGTTCGAGGAGCAAGCTGCAGCTCGCGCCGCCGGCGACGAGGATGCCCATCCCCTGGACGAGGATTATCTCCTGGCCTTGGAGTATGGGTTGCCCCCGACCGGAGGTCTGGGCATTGGTGTCGATCGACTGGTGATGCTGCTGACCGACAAGTCACACATTCGGGACGTGATCCTGTTCCCAACGCTTCGCCCGCTTTGAATGCCGGCCGGAGATTCCGCCTCGTCCCGGCCTAAGGCGTTCTAGACCTTCGCGGCGTCCACCCGCTCGACCAGATAAGACCCCAACGTCTCCAGGATCTGTCGTGGCTTGCCGTCGGGGAGAGCCGCCAGCGCTTTGGATGCCAGTTCCAGCCTGCGCCCCGCTTCAGCCAGCGAGGTATCCACGTGGCCACCTGTGCGCACGATGTCGATCACCTCGGAGACGGCTGCGTCGTCGTAGGGCCGGGCACTCTCCAACAGGCTTCGCACCCGTGAGCCTTCGGGTCCGGCCAACGCTTCGAGAACCGGGATGGTGAACTTGCCTTCCCGGATATCGGATCCGGCAGGTTTGCCGATGGTCTCGTCGTCGGCAACAAGGTCGAGGGCGTCGTCCGCGATCTGGAACACGATGCCGACCTCCCACGCCCAATCCGAGAGCGATTCGACGACGTCGTCGCTGGCGTTGGCGGCCATGGCTCCGAGCCGCGCCGAAGTTCGAATCAAGGAGGCGGTTTTGCCGGCGATCACCCGCTCGTACTCGACGACACCGTGGTCGAGGTCGAAATCGAGCTGCAGCTCACGGGTCTGGCCTTCTACCAAATCGGCATAGGTGGCGGCAAGCAAGCGGACCGACTCTTGGCTGAGGTGAGTGGCCGCCACCTCCGACGCCCGGGCCATCAGAAAGTCGCCGGCGAGGATTGCGATGGTGTTGGACCAGTTGGCGTTCACCGAACTGGCACCGCGCCGGGTGTCGGCCTCGTCGATCACATCGTCGTGGTACAGCGAGCCGACATGGATCAGCTCGACCGAGACGCCGGCCTCAACCGGCCGTTGGTCGTTGTAGTCGCCGAACTCCGCGGCGAGCAGGGCCAGCAACGGGCGGAAGCGCTTACCTCCGGCCACCAGCAAGTGCTGGGCGATCCGGGTCAGATACTCGTCGTCCGCGGTGGCCGCCTCGAGGAGGCGGTCCTCCACGCGGTTCATCGCAGTCCAGATGCGCGGAATATTTATGATGCTTTGGAGGTCGTCCACTGTTGACGATGGTATTACCGAACACGGGCATCGGAAACGGTCCAAATAGGCCACGACCGACCCGGTGGTAAACTTGCATATGCCAGGCTTTGGAGACAGAGGTGTTTGAACGGTTCACAGATCGTGCGCGCCGGGTCGTGGTTCTGGCCCAAGAAGAGGCGCGGCACTTAAACCACAACTACATCGGCACCGAGCACATCCTGCTCGGTCTCCTCAACGAGGGTGAGGGCATTGCGGCTCAGGCTCTCGAGAGCCTCGACATCGATCTCGCCTCGGTTCGTGACGAAGTAGTGAAGATCATCGGCCAGGGCCAGCAGTCGCCGTCCGGCCACATCCCGTTCACCCCACGGGCCAAGAAAGTCCTCGAACTGAGCCTCCGTGAGGCTCTCCAGCTCGGCCACAACTACATCGGCACCGAGCACATCCTCCTTGGGCTGATCCGCGAGGGCGAAGGTGTCGCTGCCCAGGTTCTCCAACAGTTGGGCGCCGAGCTGCAAAAGGTCCGCCAGACGGTGATCCAGCTGCTCTCTGGTCCGGGTGGCAGCGAAGAGCAATCCTCTGAGCCCGCAAGTTCGGGGAGTCGTGAGACCGCCGCCGGTGGATCGACTGTTCTCGACCAGTTCGGACGCAACCTCACCCAGATGGCCCGGGAGCGCAAGCTCGACCCGGTGATCGGCCGAGCCCGCGAGATCGAGCGGGTGATGCAGATTCTCTCCCGCCGCACCAAGAACAACCCCGTGCTCATCGGCGAGCCTGGCGTCGGCAAGACCGCCATCGTCGAGGGCCTGGCTCAGCGGATCGTCGCCAAAGAAGTCCCCGAGAACCTGCAGGGGAAGAACCTCTACACCCTCGACCTGGGAGCACTCGTCGCCGGGTCCCGCTACCGCGGTGACTTCGAGGAGCGGCTCAAGAAAGTGCTCAAAGAGATCAAGAGTCGGGGAGACATCGTCTTGTTCATCGACGAGATCCACACCTTGGTTGGCGCCGGTGCCGCCGAGGGTGCCATCGACGCCGCTTCGATCCTGAAGCCGATGTTGGCCAGAGGCGAGCTGCAGACCGTTGGGGCCACCACTCTCGAGGAGTACCGGAAGTACCTGGAGAAGGACTCCGCTCTCGAGCGGCGCTTCCAGCCGGTCCAGGTCGAGGAGCCGTCCGTCACCGACACCATCCAGATCCTGCTCGGCCTCAAGGATCGTTATGAGGCCCACCACTCGGTTCGTTTCACTGATCAGGCGATCGTCAGCGCGGCCAACCTGGCCGATCGCTATCTCTCCGACCGGTTCCTCCCGGACAAGGCCATCGACTTGATCGATGAGGCCGGAAGCCGGACCCGGATCCATCGCACCAGCGACGTGCCCGAGATCACTGCGATTGACGAGAAGTTGTCCAACGTCCGCCGCGACAAGCAGGATGCCGTGGCCCGTGAGAACTATGAGCGTGCCGCCAACCTTCGTGACGAAGAGCGCAACCTGCTGAGTGACCGTGCCGTCAAGGAGGCCGCCGACTCCGAGTCAGGCTGGGTGATCGACGAGGAAGAGATCGCTCAGGTCCTCGCCCAGTGGACCGGGATCCCTGTTCACCGGCTCACCGAAGAGGAGACAGCCCGTTTGGTCCACATGGAGGACGAGCTCCACAAGCGGATCATCGGCCAACACGATGCAATCACCGCAGTTTCCAAGGCGATCCGTCGCACCCGGGCCGGTCTAAAAGATCCTCGCCGCCCGTCGGGATCTTTCATCTTCCTCGGCCCATCTGGGGTGGGTAAGACCGAGACCGCCAAGGCTCTCGCCGAGTTCCTGTTCGGCAAGGAAGACGCGCTGATCCAGCTCGACATGTCCGAGTACATGGAGAAGCACACGGTCAGCCGTCTCGTCGGATCCCCGCCGGGATATGTCGGATATGACGAGGGCGGGCAGCTGACCGAAGCCGTTCGTCGCAAGCCGTTCTCGGTGGTCCTCTTCGACGAGATAGAGAAGGCCCATCCCGACGTGTTCAACACCCTTCTCCAGATCCTCGAGGAGGGCAGGCTCACTGATGCTCAGGGCCGGACGGTCGACTTCAAGAACACCGTCATCATCATGACCTCAAACCTGGGGACCCGCGACCTGCACAAGAAGGCGGTCGGTTTCCACGTCGAGGACGAGGAAATCTCCTACGAGTACATGAAGGGCCGGGTCACCGAGGAGCTCAAGAAGCACTTCCGGCCCGAGTTCATCAACCGTCTCGACGAGATCATCGTCTTCCACGAGCTCAGCATGGACGAGCTCAAGGCGATCGTCGATCTCATGCTG
>DATDJH010000342.1:0-4290 GCA_036520635.1 Acidimicrobiia bacterium | reverse complement strand
ACGCCTAGGGCGTGGGCCTCGGCAGTTGCCAGGTTGTGAATCGCCACCAAGAGGTTGGCGACGTACTTCATCTTCGAGCCGTTGCCGAACTCGCCTAGGAAGTGGGTGGATTTGCTGATCGACGCCAGGACCTCAGCCGCTCGCCGGTAGCCAGCTTCGCTCCCCGATGCGAACACGACCAGGGTGCCGTCGGCGGCCTGCAGGCCCGTGCCAGACAGTGGGGTGTCCATCAGTTCGACGCCGGCTGCGGCGAGAGTCGAGCGGGCACTCTGCTTGGCCTCGAGGGTGAAGGTTCCAGTCTCCAGACACAAAAGGTCGGGGCCGGCGTCGGCGGCGATCTCCGCCGCGACTTGCTGCAACGAATCCTCCGTGGGGAGGGAAAGGATCATCAGAGACGCGTTGCCCGCCACCTCCCCGGCGGAAGTCGCGGCCCGGCCGCCCCCTGCTTCGAAGACGGCGATGCGTTCGGGGTCGACGTCGAATCCGATGACCTGATGGCCGTCCCGAATCAGGTTGTTGGCCATTCCCGATCCCATGACCCCGAGACCGATGATGCCAACCCTTTCAGTCACCACTCCCCCTATCCAACCACGAGACCAAACCGCTATGGCCATCCACTGCGGCGAGGCCGCGGCCGGCGGGTAACTCAATGCCACTCACCGCCGGGACTCCAAGAGCGCGTGCCGACTCGAAGAGGTGGGCGGCGACACCACCGGAGCTGGTGACGAGGCCGGTCGCATCCCAGAGAAGCGGGGCGATCTGGGGAACCGGGAATGGTGCCGCCAACACCATTCGTGGGTGAAGCCCTTTGGCTCCCTTGCCCTTGTCTGGAGACCAGGTGAGACCGGCGCCGAACCCATCAGATGCCGGCGCACCACGCATGCGGGTTCCTGCGGCTCGGCTCACCGCGAAA
The DNA here is from genome assembly GCA_036520635.1 of Acidimicrobiia bacterium. GTDB lineage: Bacteria > Actinomycetota > Acidimicrobiia > Spongiisociales > ZC4RG35 > JALYNX01. The sequence goes on along the minus strand of DATDJH010000342.1, from coordinate 3,377 downwards.
AGGAACGGCTCCCAGACGCCGGCACCCACCCGAAGTGGGGCCTTGACATCCCCGGAACCCGACAAAGCGGACTGGACCTCGGCGACAGACATGAACCAGGCGCCTCCGGGGTCGGGGGCGGCTCCAGCCTCGACGACCGCAGACCGCAACCCGGCGACCATCGACAGGACATGTATCGCCTTCTTTCGGTTGGGAGGGCGGAGCCGCTGCAACTGCTCGACGGCCCGGCGAGGCGCCCCCGCACGCATTGAGCGCAGACATTCGATGGCGATTTGTCGAGCCCGATCATGAGGCTGGCCCCAGACTTCGGACGTCAGGTCTCTACAAAGGCTCGCAATCAGACTTAGGTCGGGCGGGCCGGTCGACACTTGATCAGACTCGGGAAGGCCACCCAGGGCCCAGGGAAGGATCAGTTCCGCTCCCAGCTGGCCGGGGAAATCCGCGATCACCCATGCTGCATGAACCAGTTCGTCCTCGGCGTAGGACGGATCGGTGTCGAGCTGGGTCCGATTGTTCTCGCGATGGGCCAACCCTGCCTGGAGCAGCCAGACCTCTCCACCGACTGCCGCCCATTCGTAGTAGTTCGCCCCGATCGTGCGGTTGGCGTCGACGACTGCAACGACCAACCTGTCCAGAGTCGTTAGACCGAGCATTTCGACGAGCTCATCCCCGTTCCACTTCCCGTCGTAGTGCGCAGATGTGCCAGCTTTCCACCCTTGCAGCAAGGGCCCTGGCGGTCCCTTGACGGCGACCACAGTGACAACACCGGTTCCGTCGATGCTGGCGAGGCCCCCGGAGTCCGGCTCCAGGGCAGGCTGGACCAGGACCGCCATCCTCATCGCTCCAGGCTCGACCCCCGACTGTGCCAGTAGTGCTTGGGCCGAGGCAGTGAATGCCGAAGCCCAGCAGCCGGACACTCCCCGGGGTGCCTCCCCGGGGGCGAGATCGAGATAGGAAGCGAATGCGCCTGAGAAACGGCCCGAGGACTCGAGGGAGCTCGACGACCTCGCCACCACGACGGGTCCGAGAAGCGAGGCGCGTTCCGAGATCTCATCCGAGGATTCGGGTAACGATGCCGAGACTGCGAGTTGTGCTCCCCCTGGCCCTCGATCCGCTAGCGCCTCGGCTCCGGCGCGCATCGCGGGCAGCGATTCGGCCGCGTCGACCACGAATCCGGGGAGGATGGGCAGGCCGGCACGTCTCCCTTGGGCCAGCCAGGCGGCCTTGGCGCCGACCCGTGCTGGGTCGAGTGCCTTGTCGTCGTCGAGGTCGACGATCAAGGGTCAGGTCACCGAGATGATCTCGTGGGAGGCGTAACTGGAGACCATTTCGATCCCGGTGTCGGTCACATACAGCATCTCTTCGAGGCGGACGCCATGGTCGTGGAGCTTGCCGTGCTGGGTCTCGAGGGCGAAGGTCATCCCCGGTTGGATTTCGACAGGGTGGTCGAGCGACCAGATTCGGGAAATGACCGGCGGGTCGTATTGAGCGAGCCCTAGACCGTGACCCCAAAAGTTCGCCGCCGCCTGGTCCTCCTCCTCGTAACCCCAGACCTCCTTCGCCGACGGCCACTTCGAAGCCACATCAGCCGTGGTCACCCCGGGCCCGGTCGCTTCGATCGAATCCCAAAGCCACTTATGCGCCAGGTCGTATGTCTGTTGGTGCTCGTCGGTCGGTTTCCCACCGACGCAGTAAGTCCGGTAGACACACGACTTGAACCCGTTCCAGGTCAACGCCGCCAGGTCGACGATCACCAGCTCACCGGGTCGGATCATCCGGTCGGAGAAGTTCCTCCAGTTGGGCCAGGCGTTAGGCCCCGAGGACACGATCACATCTTCGACATCCTCCATCCCGGGCAGGGAATACAGCTTTTCGAATCCGAACGCGGCGACCTCGTTCTCGGTCATGCCCGGCTTGATGAAATTGGTGATCTCGTAGTGGACGTAATCACAGATCGCACCGACGATTGAGAACGCCTTGATCTCGTCGGGGCTCTTGATCGCCCTCGCCTCCATCATTGGGGTCATCCCATCAGTCCAGGTGATCCCACGCTCCTCGAACTTTCGGATCAGGTTGATGTCGATGAAGTCGACACCCAACGGCTGATCTTTTACCCCCGCCTGCTCCAGATCGTTCATCAGCGAGTTGACGAACTTTGTCACCTGCTGCTCAGCGGCCGGACCCACCGCTCCCTTGATCCAGGAGTACGAGTACCGGATGTTCTCCTTAGGAATCCACGGGTTATGAACTTCCAGATGGAAGCCAATATCGCCCTGCTCATAGACAATCGGCGGTTTGCCAGCGATGAGCACCACATAACGGAGGCCGGGCTTGAGCCGGTTCCACCCCGGCGTCAGGGTCGAGGAGACATAGCGCATGTTCTCGTCGTAGAAGAGGAGGAGGGCGCCCAGACCATGCCGCTCCATCGCCGCATGAGCACGCTTCAAACGCCAGTCACGGACATTCGCCCAGTTGATTCCCTCTTTCCAATCGGTACTCAGACCGAAAAACGCTTCTCTCAACTCTCCTGTCCTCTCTGATTCTCAGTTGATCTTGTCGGGGATCACCTGGCGGACGATCTCCAGGAACTCTTCGTCGTCGAGGAGGCCCTTCTTAGCCAACGACTTTCCCTTGACCTCGGCGAGGATCGCCTCGATCTCTTTGGTCTCAGCGTCGTATATCCCGTGTTTGCCCAGCCAGATCCCCACCGAGTCGAGACCTGAGCCCTTGCCCAAGACGATCTCCGGGGCGGGCTGGCCCACCAACTCCGGCCGATAGGGGAATGGCTCGGTTAGGTCGTCTCCGACGTTCTTGACCCAGGTCGTGATGATCCCGGATTCGACGTTGTAGAGGCGCTCCCCGGTGACTGGTCGGTTGCCTGGCTGAGTGACACCAGATAGCTCCGCAACCAGTCGGGCGATTTCGGTGAACTTCTCGGTTTTGATCCCGGTGTCGATCCCATACATGGTGAGCAGGGCCAGGACCGTCTCCTCGGTTGGAGCGTTCCCCGCCCTCTCCCCGAGACCACTGACGGTGGTGTGAATCACCGAGGCCCCTTCGGCGACGGCGATGACGGTGTTGGCCACCCCCATCCCGAAGTCCATGTGGAAGTGAGTTTCGAGCGGGACGTCAAAACGCTCTTTGACCCGTCTGATGTAGTACTGGATGGCGTGCGGCGAGGTCACCCCGAAGGTGTCCACCAGTGCGATCTTGTCGACGTGGCCATGGGTGGCGACCGCCTCGAGGTCGTCGAGAAGGTCGGTCATCGTCGCCCGGGTGGCGTCGATGGGGAAAAAGGTGACTTCGAGGCCGTTGTCGTGGGCGTACTTGGTCGCTTCAATCGAAGCGTCAATAGCCCGCTCGATCGGCCAGTTGTA
>DATDJH010000341.1:0-2684 GCA_036520635.1 Acidimicrobiia bacterium | reverse complement strand
CAATCGCTTCCTGGGGCATACAGCCGAGAAGCAGCCGTCGCGGCGGATGGCGGTTTGGGTGCTGGTGTCGCTGCTGCTCTCGGCGCTGGCGGCCGAGTGGATCGGAATCCACGCCATCTTCGGCGCCTTCATGTTCGGTGCCGTCCTGCCCCGCTCCCACTCCATCGCCGCTCAGATCACCGAACGCCTCGAAGACGTGACCGTTCTCTTCCTGCTACCTGTGTTCTTCGCGGTGGTCGGTTTGTCGACACAGATCGGGCTGGTTTCCGGGTCGGAATTGTGGATCCTCACCGGACTGATCGTCGCCATTGCCATCGTGGGCAAGATCGGGGGCTCGGTGATCGCCGGGTTGGCCGCAGGGGAGAGCTTCCGCTCCTCGACTGTGATCGGGATTCTCATGAACGCCCGAGGGATCACTGAGATTGTCATCCTCACCATCGGTCGCAGTCTGGGGGTGATCTCACCTGCGCTGTTCACGATGATGGTCTTGATGGCGTTGATCACCACCTTCATGACGACGCCGCTGCTCACGCTGCTCTATCCCCGCGACATGATCGATAGCGATCTCGCCGGTGATGCGACGCGGGAGATGATGGCCCTTGCCACCCGCGAGCGGCGGGTGATGGTCGGTGTCACTGATCCGGTCACAGCCCAGCCACTACTGGATTTGGCGAAACGGCTGCGCAGTCTGGACGAGTCCCCGCCGACCATCATTCTGGCTTCCGTGGTGAGGCCGCCTGGTTACGAACAGGTGCGGGCCAATCTCTCCGCAATGGATGACGCTGAGGCAGTCGCCGCCGAAGAGCTCATGACCGTGCAGCTCAGGCTTGAGGCGGAAGGGATCGAGACCGAAGTGGTGACAGCAGTCGGCCCCGACCCTTCCCTCGAATTGATCCGCCTTGTGGAGCGGCGCGGTGCGGGGATGCTCTTGCTCGGATCTCACCAGGCTTATCTCGGATATCGCCCGCTTGGGGGCATCGCCGGTGAGCTCCTCGAAAAGGCTTCCTGTGACGTTGCTGTGTTGGTTGGCGCCGGCACCCATCGCCAGGTGGGAGCAGGCCCGGTCGGGGTCTGGTATCGCGGCGAGCCTGCTGATTTCGCCGCCTTGGATCTCGCGGCGAGCCTGGCGAGAGGTTATGGCCGGCCGTTGCGGGTGGTGTCGCCGGTCCCGGTTGAGTTGCCAGTTCTCGGGGTCGAGATAGAGGCGATCGTTCTCGTGGAGCCCAGCATCGCAGGTGCGCTCGAGGCTGTTGAGGGAGCCGCGGTGATGGTGGTGGCTCCCGCCGGAGTGGTCGATGGGGTTTTGCCCGCACTGCGGGAGGCGGTCATCGAGCGGGTATCGGTGCCGGTGCTGGTGGTCAGGGGAGGGACTCGACCCCACCTGGCCGACACTTTGGAGAGCCGGGCATTCGAGTCTGTGGCCGAGGTCTGACCCGACGGTCAGGCGTACGCGAGGTGGTTTCCGAGAAGAGCGGCCTCTTCGGTGCGAGAGAGCAATCGGCTGCGCATCGAGTCGATTGCAGCGTCACGACGGGCGTTGGATCGGGGCCCAAAAGACGCCACTGACGACTCGACAGTTACGAGGGCGGCCCGAAATGGGTCGGGGAGGAGTGAATTGAGGGCGACCAGCCAGACCGGCCGGGTCGTGTCCGAGGAGGCACGCAGCCCTGCCATGAGAGCCCGCTCGACCGAGCCCAGCTCTTCCTGGCGGTCAGCGACGGTGAGCTTCCTGGCCTGGTGAAGGAGGCGATGGATCAGGTCCCGGGCGGCGTCATCCATTGCGGGGACGTGAAAGCGGTAGATGATCGAGGCGCAATCGATAGCGAAAAGACGGGCCCAGGTCTCGTCCCAGGTGCCGAGCAGATGTCGGTTGGTCTCGAGCATCGCGCAGATTGGCTCGAGATTGTCTGCAGCAGTCGCCTTCCTCTGACTCCCAAGTAGCAGCGGCTGATAGGCCAACATTCTGACTCCCAGTTCGTTCGTAAGCTCCCACGCCTTGTCTTGTGGATAATTCCTGAACAAGTCGCGATTGGGCATGGGCCGTGTGGCCCATTTGCCCACTGTCATCGGAGCTAGTCCGTCCGACCTATGGCCAGGCCTCTGAGGTCAGCGGTACTCGTAGAAGCCCTGGCCAGATTTTCGGCCCAACCGCCCCGCCTCCACCATCCGTGTGAGCAGCGGGGGAGAGGCGTACATCGGGTCTTTGAACTCGTCGAACAGCACGTCGGCGATGTGCTTCATGGTGTCGAGGCCGACGAAATCCGATAGCTCCAGAGGGCCCATCGGGTGATTGGCCCCGAAACGCATCCCGGCATCGATGTCCTCTCTTGTCGCATAGCCGCCTTCGAGCATCTTGATCGCTCCGAGCAAGTAGGGGACCAGCAGCATGTTGACGACGAACCCGGCCCGGTCTCCAGCCTCGATCACGGTCTTGCCTGCTGACTCGGCATACGCCCGTGCCCGCGCCGATACCTCAGGAGCGGTCATGACCGTGGTCACCAGTTCCACGAGTGTCATCACCGGAACCGGGTTGAAGAAATGAAGCCCCACCACATGATCGGGTCGGCTGGTGACCGAGGCGAGTCGGGTGATCGGGATCGACGAGGTGTTGGATGCCAGGATCGCATTCGGGTCGGTGACGATGGCGTCGAGATCGGAGAAAAGCTGCTTCTTCAGTGCCTCGT
>DATDJH010000340.1:0-4327 GCA_036520635.1 Acidimicrobiia bacterium | reverse complement strand
CCTTACGCCGCTTCCGGACTGGTGGCGCCGCTCTGGGGCATCGCCGTTCTCTACTTTGGGTGGGGGATCGGGTTCTTTTCCACAATCCTTCTCTACAGACGCCGCTCACCTTGGGCCCTGGCCATGCCGGTTGCGGCACTTGCGTTCTGGTGGGTCGTGATCTCGATCGGTGAAGCCGCCTTCGATTGGACCGCCTGACCGGTCGCATTCGGTCAGGCGGTCCAGAGGTGGCGACTTAGGAGAGGTCCTACCCAAGAAATCGGATACGCAACCTCGACCTAGAGCGCCACGGGCTGGCACCTGAGCAACAGAAATCCCTCGCGATCGAGTCTTAACCCGCGAGGGTGACCGACATGACCGACGAATCCGGCAGCGCCCCAGCCCAGGAGAAGAACCTGTCGGCCATTGCCGACATGGAAACGAAAGGCCTGGACGAGCGGACCAGGGGTGAGCGAATCAGCGATGGGATCTCGAGTTTTGCCAGCACCCCATCTTTCGCGATGGGTCACGCCGTCTTCTTCACGCTCTGGGTGGTCACGCAGTCGGGACTCGTGTCATTTGTGCCTGTCTTCGACCCGTTCCCGTTCACCTTCCTGACCTTCATCGTGTCGCTGGAAGCGATCTTCCTGTCTCTATTCGTTCTGGTCAGTCAGAATCGGATGACTCGACAGGCGGACCGGAGGAGTCACCTCGATCTTCAGGTGAACTTGTTGGCGGAGCAGGAATCGACCTCGGCTCTCAAATTGCTCTACGCCATGGCGAAGCATTTGGAGGTGCCTGACCTGCCCGCCGAGGAGTCGCTCGCCGCCGAAACCAGCATCAGAGGCCTGATCGAGGGTGTCGAGGAGGTGACGGAGTAGCGGGCAATGGACGGGAGTACACCCTCGAAATGATTTGTACGATTCGAGCAGCCCATAACCGGTCATCATTCCTTGAGGGAATGTCTGGCCGGCGTCTCGGGCCCGTAGCTCAATCCGGTCAGAGCAGCGGACTCATAATCCGTTGGTTGCAGGTTCAAGTCCTGCCGGGCCCACTCATCGACTGTAAGGGTTTTCGCCGTGTCGCCAGGCCGCGGCTGGTCAGAGATGTTCGGGAAGAATGCCCTTCGCAAGATCGCCGGCGTGGCGGCTTCCTGTCCCGGTCAGTTCGCCGGACTGCATCACCCAACCCCAGGCTTTCGCTTGAAGCCATTCAGGAGTACGCCGTAGGCGCGTGAGGTCCTCTTCGGGCAACGGATAGACGGCGAGACGAGTTAGAAGTTCCGCCATACGGTCGGTGATCTCAACACAGGACATTGAGCGAGTATGTCGGCCGCCCGTGACAGATCCTCATGGGCCGAGCGACCTTGCTCACCGGTCTCCAGCTTGGGGAGCAACCCCTTGGCGCTCTGCTGGTCAGGCTCTCGACGACGAGACCCCGCCCCCTGTCACAGAGACGGACACCTACCTGCTCGTCTCCCGACACAGCCCTTGATCTCAGTGGGTGGTCGGGGCTCGCAACCAGGTCCCGATCGACGCCGGCTGCATCGTCTCCTCGACCACGTTGGTCCAGCCGGTCACCACCTGTTCGGGATCCACCTGATCGCGTAGCGAGGCGGCGAACCCGTCCATGACTCTCTGGGTGTCGTATCGGGAGCGGTTGAAGCGCCGATCGACAACACCCTGGGTCCGTCGTCGCAATGGATTGAACAGGGCGGCAACCGCCAAAGTCGATGCGGCGACGGTCACGTTGGAGTCCGTCGAGATGAGCGACGTGAGCAGGCTGATCACTCCCAGGAACACGCCGGCCAGCAGTCCGACCACCAGGGCGTAGGACACGGTGCGGGAGACGATGCGATCGATCTCGTAGAGCCGGTATCGGAGGACGGCGATGGCGATCGAGATCGGGATCGCCATGATCGAGAAACCGAATAGAAAGTCGGCGACGCTCCCAGGCAGGATCTCGCCGGTCAAGCCACCGAAGGCGTAGGTCAGTCCGAAGACGGCGATTGCGAAAAGCGGCCACTTGAGTTGTTGGCGCTCTTCGCGCGTACCCCTGCGGAACCTGAGGATCACCGCGGAGGCTGAGATCAGAGCGATCGCGGCCAATCCGATGCTCCAGACCGGACCGGCGAACGCGGTCTCGACCGCAGCATCGGAAAAGAACCCGATCGGATTCGGAACCGTCCACAAGGTCTCGTCTTCCGTTGCGACCTGCAGACTTTCGCTGAATGTGACCGCCCCGATCATGGCTGAGATCATCACGACCTCGAGGCTCGCCGCCCAGCGCCAGCGGGGGGAGAGGAGCTTTCCGTTGGGGAAGGTGAGAAGCAGGTGGAAGATCGGGAAAATCAGAAGCACCCACGACCACGATGTGAACCAGACCAGCAGCCATATCCCGAGGTTTACCGATGAGGGCGGCGGGTCGAGCCCGAGCAACCACTGAGTGCCAAGCTCACTGATTGCGATGGTCAGGCCGGGGATCAGCAACAGCCAACCGATCACGTTTCCCGGCTGCCGGCTGACAATCACCGTGCCGCCGAGCAGAAACGCCACCAAGGCGAGAAGCAATTGGATCGCGGCCAGAGCCGCTAGCGGACTCTTGGCGAACTCACCGGACTGATAAGCGAGCCATCCCATCCAGGCGATCAACACCAGGCCGACGCCCGCAACCGCCCAGACGAGACGGGCGGCTCGACGACTCGTCGGCCTCCTGGTGGTCTCGGGTTGCAAGTCGGATCGTGATGTCATCGACGTCATCCAGCCCGATTTCTAGTTGCCCACCGTTTCGAAATCGTTACGGAATTGGCCGATTGATGAGTTCGCGAAATCGTCCGCTGGTTCGCGAAAAATGGAATGCGTCCTGACTTGCATGTTCGGGACGGCATGTCTACCTTCCCATTTGTCGGTACGGGGGCAACCCCGAACCGGACCCGAAGAGACCGAGAGGTCACTCCGGGATCCTCTGGGAGACCAAGCTTTCGGGTTTGGAGTCCGAGCAGGGTCGTGAACCCCGAGAGGGTGGAAGCTTCGGCCGAAACTCCCTCGGGGTTTTTCGCGTCCTGGGTCAGGCAGTCGGGGACCAGGTCGCAGTCAGTCCACGCTCGAAGACATTGGCGTTCCCGAGAGTCACATCAGCTTTCGCCCCGCAAAGCACATATGTCACCGGGGAGGAGATCACGTCGCTACCGGTGAGTGGGATCGTGATCGCCTCGAATGACCCACCACCATCCGCGTTTGTGTTCGCACGCCATCTCGCGGCTCCGACCACCGTGCCGTTGCAGGTGTTCCGTGCGATTCGCAACATGAAGGTCCCGTTGCTGCTCGTCGACTTTTCCAGCGCTGCATGTGCGCTCAGGGTTACCGCGGCTTGCGCCTTTGGGGTTACCTCAACCGACGACAGCACTACAAACGCGGCCGTCGTGAGACCGATGTTCCCAGCTGCGCTCGTGACCTGGCTCCCAACGTTGCCATATGCCTGGGCCTGACGTCGCAGGAACGCAGCCATCTGGCCGCGAGTCACCGCATCGTTTGGACAGAAATTGGTGTTGGCCGGCGGATTACAGCCCAGCGTGATCCGATTGTCTGCGAGCCAGGCAATCGAGTTGTGAAAGGTGTTGGAGTCGGGGACGTCGTTGAACTGATGAGACGCGATGACGGTCAGCGGGATTCCGAGGACCAAGGTCAACGCTCCTACGACCGTCCAGATCAACTGGGGCACAGGGATCTGACGCCGATGAGACATAGGTTCTCCTTTGGTTGGAGGGACCCGGGATGGTCATCCGGTCAGGTCACGCTACGTTCGGGCCGGTGACTGTCAACCGGCGGACGGCAGTTGGCGGGCCAGCGTCACCATTGTGATGTCGTCTTCCTGTTCCCAATCCGCTCCCACGAACTCGGTATGAGACTCGAGCGCCGCTCCGACGAGATCGCCATTGGCGCTGCTCAGAGCATGGCGCAGCCGATCGGTCCCATACATGTCCCCCTCCGGGTCGTGCGCCTCGGCCAGACCATCACTGGTCAGCACCAGGCTGTCGCCGGGAGAGAGGTGACCCTCGATCTCCTCATAGAACATGTCAGGCATCAACCCCAGTGGCATGCCGCGGGCCATGATCTCCGCTGTGGAGGTATTGCTCCGCTGAAAGGGAAGGTTGTGACCGGCGTTTGCCATCGCCATCGAGCCCGACAACGGATCGATCATCGCCAGAAGGCAAGTGACAAACATGCCCGACGGGATGTCAGGCTGGATGCGGTCGTTGACCTCGGCGAGCACATCACCGGGTGGCCGGCCACTGCCTGTCGACACCCGGAGCAGGGTGCGACAGGTCGCCATCACCAGAGCTGCCGGA
>DATDJH010000339.1:0-7033 GCA_036520635.1 Acidimicrobiia bacterium | reverse complement strand
AAACGACGTCGTCGTCGGATGGCGAGTAGCTGACCTCGGGCTGGGGCACGCCTTCGGGGCGATCGAAGTGGGAGTCAGTCACCTCCATCGTTCGTATCCGATCCACTCGGAACACACGCTCCGCCTCGACGAGACGGCAATAGCCCTGCATGTACCAGTTGCCGAGGGTGGCGAACACCGACCAGGGCTCGACTTCACGGACCGTCTCTTCCTCCCGGCTCAGCGATCGATAGGTGAGGCGTACCGCGTTCTGCTCGTTGGCGGCCCGACGCAAGAGCCCAACCGAGTCGAGCTCGCCGCCCACCTGGACCGAGATAGCGGCTTCAGCGTCAGGGATGACCACCTTGGTCAACTTTCCCACCGCACTGGAAAGGGTTGGATTTGCCTGACCTGAGCCCATGATCGCCATCCCCGCGGCGAGCAACCCGAGGGCTTCGGTCGAGGTGAGTCGGGGGGCGCGGGCGAAGTAGTCCGCGGCGTCGATGATCACCTCGTCCTCATCGATATAGGCCTCCATCAGATCGCCCGGCCCGTACCCCGGCAAACCACAGACGAAGAGGGTGTTCAGGTCCTTGCTGAGGTCGGCCTCGGTGTAGCCGAAACGGTCGAGGATTTCCTCGACGTCGACACTGTCTCGGGACATCACGTATGGGACCAGGGCGAGTATCCGGGCAAGACGGGACACTGTCCTTGGACTGGTCATGACACTCCCGACACGGCAGCTTGCACCCGGGAGCGGATCTCGTCCCTCATCTGGTCAGGTGCCAACACTTCGGCCGAGGCGCCGAAGCTGAGGATCCATCCGACGAAGGCATCTTCATTGGAAACCGGCAGCTCGACTTCGAGCGGGTCACCGTCGACGGCGACCACTCCGAGTGTCCGCGCCGCCCACCAGGCCACCTCCGGATCGAAGCGGACCTTGGCTGATAGCTGGGGATCGGAGCCCATGTCCCAAGGCTGAGCAATCATCGTGGCCCTGACGTCAAAGTCGGCAGGCCTCTTGAACACGCCGGGATCTTCGCCGAGCTCGAGGTCACTCATACGATCGATGCGGAAGATCCTCTGCCCGTCCCGGCCCTCACCCACGAGATACCAATGGCCTCGTCGATGGGCGAGCCCGTACGGATTGAGGGTGCGGTCACCTTCGCGGTATCGGAACCGGACGGTCCGGCGTTCGGTGACGGCCCGAAACAGATCGCCGAGTATCTCCGACTCGGCGCCGAGATCAGCGCCAAGGGGTTCGAGTCCCACTCCCCTTTCCACCCCACCGAGCTTGTTCAGCCCCTCTAAGCCCGCGTTGCCGCCGCCGAGGCGGACCATGCGAGCCGCAACGGAGAGGGCAAACCGCTCTTCTTCGGAGAGACCGGGGTCGGGTAGGGCGTACTTCTCGGGGTCGACGCGGTAGCCGAAGTCGACCTCGAACCCGTCGATGGCCTGACGCTCGAGCGGAATGCCCAGTCGGCGCAGGACGTCCTTGTCACGTTCGAACATGCGGTGGAACGCCTCATCGGTTTGGTCTCCGTATCCGGCCACCGTGAAACGGACGTCATCGGCCGTGACCGGGGTCGAAGATTCGAGGAGGTAGATCAGGAGGTTGATCACCCGCTCGATGACGTTCTGCATGGGGCGATTCTGGTCTGTTTCTCCCCCAGCGAACGTGTAATGCTCGTTGTCCGCTCAAGAGTGTTGATCGAGTGCGTTCTCTTGTCCCGCCCGGGGCATCAAGCTAACTTGATGGCCATGGATCCGGTGATTGTGGCGAGTGCCCGCAAACACGGGATCTCGGACAACGACATGCTCCACGTCTACAGAAACCCGAAACGAGTGTTCCAGATGGACGACCTGGTGATGCTCATCGGAGGAAACGAGTCGGGACGGATGCTCGAGATCGGCGTCGCTGCCGCAGAAGGCATCGAGTTCATCGTCCACGCCATGCCAGCTCGCCAGAAGTTCCTGAGGTGATATCGATGCCCCGCTCGATCCAAGACATTCTCGACCACGCCGACGAGCTCGCCAAGAGGTTCGAAGACTATGAGCCATCCGAAGGCGACCAGGTTCCAGTTGAGGAGTATCTCCTGCGGCGTGCTGCCTTGACTCGGGCCCGCAGTGAACGTGACGTGGTTGACGCCATCGCGGCCGCACGATCCGCCGGGATCTCTTGGAGCAAGATCGGTGAAATTCTGGGAACGTCGGCTCAAGCGGCGCAACAGCGGTACTCAGCGGTCGTGGAGCAGAAGTAGGTGACTCCATCGGCTGCGAAACAGCGCGCTTACGTGCCGATATGAGCGGTTTCCGCCGATGGGCGTTATAGCCCGAGATCAGTTGTATCGAGGGCCTGGTCACCCGGCGATTGTCCGGTCAGCGTCGCCTCAGGCGAGCTTCGAGAGGCGGAAGCGCAACGATGTCCTTGGGTCGTCCTGCCGCTCGTTTCGATGCGACGACATCTTCGAGCGAAGCAACTGGCACATCGACGGCCGCTAGCTCGACGACGCTGGCATGCTCACTGAGGGTCGTGAAACCGTCGGGGAATCCATCGGGGGTGAAACACAGATCGAGCGGACCGTGCTCCGTGATCAGGGTCATCAGCTCAACCTGGCGGAGCATGTCGGCATGGGGCTGGAACGGAACACCATCGGGATCCCCCGAGACCCGGAGCCGGGCGCCGAGTTCGACCAGCGCGGAAGCGAGTCTTTCGAGGTTGGCATCATCCGTAGAGGGGCATATGTCGACGTCGACGGTGGCATGCCCGGTGTCGTGGAGCCGGGCCGCCATCCCTCCGATGATCACGAACTGCACATCGTGATCGATGAGCACACGACAGATGGCTGCCACATGCTCGTCACTCAGCTCAGGCGGCATCGCTTGCCAACCGGTAACCCTGTGCCCTCAACCGCTCCCGAGTGGCCTCGTTGAGCGTCCGCTCCCACTCGGCGAGCACCAAATCGTGGTTGTCGAGGTTGGCCAGCTCCAGTCGCACCTCGAGCCCTGCTCGGGCCAACAGTCTCAGCAGAGTGGGCAGTGTCGGCTGACGACGACCCGACTCATACGCTGACAACGTTGGTTGGGCGATCCCCAGCAGGTCAGCGAAAGCCGTCTGCGACAATCCCAGTCGTGTTCTAGCCAGTTGGAGAAGGGACCCGGCGACTCGGTCTTCCATCCTTAGCATGCTCATAGCGTATCGTCTATGGGTGTTCAGCGCAAGATCTCCGCCGAGCCGAGACGCGAGCGCCTAAGTGCCGATATGTGCGGGTCTGCCTGGGGGTAGTTTCCCTTGCCATGGATGCCGACTCTCACCTTCGAGTGAACAAGGTGTCCCGGAGGATTGCTCTACTCACTGCTTCTTGCATAGCGAGTGCGTTCGTCGTTGGTGGTGTCGGTGGACGGATCGTAATGAGAATCTCGGCGATGGCGGCTGGCCCAGAGATGATCGGTCGAATCACCGAGAACGGAAACAGAGTCGGCGAGTTCACTGTCTTCGGAACACTCTTCCTGGTGCTGTTAGTCGGGGTGCTCGTCGGCATGTTCGGGTCGGTGATAGTCGTTGCATCCGACCAGTGGGTGAAGTGGATGGGGCCAGTGCAGGGTCTGGGCTTTGGTCTGGTCGCACTCGCTCTCATAGGTCAGCAAGAGAACTTCGGGTCGACCGACTTCCTCATACTTGAACCTGTCGGCCTGAACATTGCCATGTTCACTGCTTTGCCTCTGCTTTGGGGGTTCGGAGTCACCGGCGCCTACTGGCTTCTCGATCAGAAGGTGCCTCCAGCAGCCACGACCCCACAGCCGCTATGGATGGCAGCAAGCCTTCCTCTCCTTTTGGGACTAGTGGCGCTTAGCTTGTTTCTTCTAGTTCCTGGCTTCTCCGGGGGCACAGCCGCCTACGAAATGGCAGCGATCCTCTTTGTCATGACGATCTCGGCGGTCACCCATGCGATATCCTCGGCATACCAGAGCGTGCCAGCAACGGTAGAAAAGGTTGCCCGGATCGCTGGCTACGGATCGCTGGCGCTTCTTCTGACGGTCGGACTCTGGGGGGCTGTAACCGAAGTCCGACACCTCATCTAACCCCTACCGAACAGCGCCATATCCGGCAATATCGAGCGGACCCAGACACACTGCTCTGGCTGACATTCGACCCCCTCAACTTCACTCCCCGCTCCTGGGCGAGGGGGGAGGCCTACAAACTCTCGATCAGCTTTTCCACCCGCTCGTCGTAGGCCTTGAACGGGTCTTTGCACATCACCGTCCGCTGCGCCTGGTCGTTGAGCTTGAGGTGGACCCAGTCAACGGTGAAGTCACGCTTCTGGGCCTTGGCCGCCTTGATGAACGCGCCACGGAGCCGGGCCCTTGTGGTTTGCGGCGGTTGGCGGACGGCGGTTGCGACCTGCTCGTCGGTGACCACCCGATCGACCATTCCCTTCGACTCCAACAGGTAGTACAGGCCCCGACTCCGATCCACGTCGTGATAGCTGAGGTCCATCATCGACATCCTCGGGTCCGACATCGTCAGCCCTCGCCGGTCGGCGTAGCGCTCGAGGAGGCGGTTCTTGATGACCCAGTCGACCTCCCGATCCAGGGTCATAGGGTCCTTCTCCAGACCTGTCAGCAGATGCTCCCAGCGATCAATCGCGGTCTGAACCTGGGGCGGGAAGCCTGGGCTCCTGGCGAATCGCATCGCTCGATCCAGGTACTCCCATTGGATGTCCAGGGCCGACAGCTCGCGGCCGTTGGCGAGGCGAATCTTGCGGCGGCAGGTGGTGTCGTGGGCGACTTCTCTGATCGCCCGGATCGGGTTCTCCAGTGTCAGGTCGCGAAACACCACGTCGCGCTCGATCATCTGGAGCAGGGCGACCATGGTCCCGATCTTGACGTAGGTGGCGTATTCGGACATGTTCGAGTCCCCTGCGATCACATGGAGTCGCCGGTAGCGCTCGGCGTCGGCATGCGGCTCGTCCCGGGTGTTGATGATCGGCCGGGATCGGGTGGTGGCCGACGACACCCCCTCCCAGATGTGGTCGGCCCGCTGGGAGATGGAAAAGGTGGTCCCGCGCGGGGTTTGGGTCAGCTTGCCGGCACCGAGGAAGATCTGTCGGGTGACCAGGAACGGAATCAGCACATCCACGGTGCGGTGGAAGTCCTTGTGCCGGCTCACCAGGTAGTTCTCATGACAGCCGTATGAGTTGCCGGCACTATCGGTGTTGTTCTTGAAGACGAAGATCTGGCCCCGAATCCCCTCCTCCTCGAGCCTTTCTTCGGCCCCTCGAACCAAGCCTTCGAGGATCCGCTCCCCCGCCTTGTCGTGGGCCACTACGTCATCGAGGGTGTCACATTCCGGGGTTGCGAACTCGGGATGTGACCCGACATCGAGATAGAGCCGGGCGCCGTTCTCGAGAAAGACGTTGGAAGACCGGCCCCAGGACACCACCCGGCGGAACAGATATCGGGCGACTTCGTCGGGGCTGAGCCGTCGCTGGCCCCTCAGCGTGCAGGTGACGCCGTACTCGTTCTCGATCCCGAAGATTCGTCGATCCACGAGAGCAGGCTAAACCGCACCGACCGATGTGACGCGATGAATCTCAGGAGGGGCTGAGTTCGGACGGCTCCAGCCTGCGGAAGGTCCTCGGGCCCTTGGCGGTGTCGAGGACTGCGGCTTCCCACCCCTCGCTCTCCCGGCCCTCGGCCCGTCGGAACACCTCGGCGCCGACTTCGATCGCCTCGGACAAGGTCAGGCCTTCTCGCCACAACTCCTCGAGGGCTGTGGTGAGTTGCTCGGCCTTGCCCCCGATGGCCACGTAGTTCCGCTCGTCGAAGAGCGTTCCGTCATAGGTGACCCGGAACAGCCGGTGCTCCGACCCGTCCTCACTGACTTCGGCGATCAGCACTTCGACCTCGAATGGCTTGGGATCCCGGATGAAGATGACACCGAGCGTTTGGGAGAATGCGGTTGCCAGGCCCATGGCTGTCACGTCGTCCCGTGAGTAGAGGTAGCCCATGAGGTCGGCCTGTCGGATCCCGGCCTTGCGCAAAGTCTCGAACTCGTTGTATCGACCGACCCCGGCAAATGCGATCCGGTCGTATACCTCGCTGATCTTGTGCAGTGCGGTCGACGGGTTCTCGGCCAGGAGAAGCACCCCGTCGGCGTAATCGAGACCGAGGATCGAACGTCCCCTGGCTATCCCCTTGCGTGCAAACTCTGCCTTGTCCCGAACCAGCTGCTCGGGGGCAACATACATCGGGAATGTCATTGGATCGTCCCCACCGCAGCTTCGGCAAGCGGGCCGATCACCTCGTCACCGAGCTCGACGGCCCCTTCGGCGTCGATGCGGACCACATTGGGGAAGATTCCCCGAATCAGGTCAGGTCCGCCGGTGGCGGTGTCTTCTTGCGAGGCCGCAACCAATGCCCTCACCGCCAGGTCGGCGGCTTCCTCGGAAGTCAGGTCTTCACGGAAAGTGGTGCGAAGGAAGGACTTGGCGAGCCGAGCGCCGGAGCCTGTGCTCCCGAAATCGGTCTCCTCGTATCGCCCGCCAACCACGTCGTAGCTGTAGAGGCGTCCCCGCTGCTCGCGCTCGTCGAAGCCGGCAAAGAGCGGAACGACCACCAGGCCCTGGATCGCCAATGGAAGCTGGCCGCGAACCAAACGGGCCAGGAATGAAGCCTTGCCTTCGAGTGAGAGGCGGACTCCTTCGATCTTCTCGTAGTGCTCCAGCTCGACCTGGAAGAGCTTCACCATCTCGATGGCGAGCCCGGCGGTCCCGGCGATGGCAACCGCCGAGTAGCGATCGGTGGGATAGACCTTTCTGATGCGGCGGTGGGCGACCAGGTGGCCCTCGGTGGCCCTCCGGTCGCCGGCCATGACCACGCCGTTGTTGTAGCGCATCGCCAAGACCGTGGTGCCTTCAGGGGTGGACAGGGCCTTGTCTCCCGGTTGGGTGACCCATGAGGGCCGGGCCCCGAGGGAGTCGAGAAGGTCGGTGAAACTTGCTCCGGGCACGGGCACGCTCATCGGCAGCGGCCCCGACTGACGATCCGTCAC
>DATDJH010000338.1:0-2537 GCA_036520635.1 Acidimicrobiia bacterium | reverse complement strand
TGGGTGAGAACGTCTGTCATCCCGCCGTGGCCGAGAGCCTTGGACTGGCCCACGTGCCGGCTGCAGAGGCTCTCGCCTCGAGGTGAGCCAAGGCTCACCGAGTCTCCCCGAATGTGTCGAGGAGTATTTGATTGCCCTCCGTGTCGAGCGCGGCCTCGCTCTGAACACGTTGAGCGCCTATCGGCGCGATCTCGACCAGTACCTGACTTTCCTCGAGGGCCGGGAGCCTGACCGGGACCTGGTCGAGGGCTTCGTGAGCCATCTCCACAGCCGAGACCTCGCGATGTCGACTGTGAGCCGGAAGGTGGCCGCGGTTCGAGGTCTGCATCGGTTCCTGGTGGTCGAGGGCATGCGACAGGCCGACCCCACCCTCCTCATCGAGTCGCCGCGCCGTCCTGAGCCATTCCCGAAGGCCTTGTCCATCGATGAGACATTCCGTCTGATCGAAGCCCCCGATCTGTCGACGGCCCAGGGTCGGCGCGATTCGGCCCTGCTCGAGTTCCTCTATGGCACCGGAGCCAGGGTCTCGGAGGCGGTTGGGATCGACCTCGGGAAGATCGACCTCGAAGATCGGGTGGCACTGGTCACCGGCAAGGGCTCCAAGCAGCGACTGGTCCCCCTGGGCAGCAAGGCGGTGGTGGCTATTGCAAGATGGCTCCCGGATCGGCTCAGCCTGTTTGCCCGAGGTCAACGCGGGGATCCGGTGTTTCTCAACATGAGAGGGCGGCGTCTGACCCGTCAGGGGGCGTTCGACGTGGTGCGGGCCAACGCCTCACGAGCCGGGATCGAGGCAGCGAAAGTGTCGCCGCACGTCTTGCGACACTCGGCCGCAACCCACATGGTGGAGTCCGGCGCCGACCTCCGGACCGTACAAGAAATCCTGGGTCACGCTACGATTAGCACCACCCAGATCTACACGAGGGTCAGCGCTACCCATCTCGTGGAGGTCTACGTCCAGGCACACCCGAGGAGCCGATGATGTCCTTCGACATCGCCAGAGCTAAGAAAGCACTCCAAGAGGAGCGTGCACACCTCGTCCACCAGTTGGAGGACCTGGGTGCTGCCGAGACCGGTGACCTTCGGGCCGATCTCGACTTCGGCGGGAGCTTCGCCGACGCGGCTGCGGTGACTGCTGAGCGAACCGAAGTGCTCGGTCTTGTGGATTCGCTCAAGAGCCAGCTCGACAACGTCGATCGGGCCCTGGCCCACATCGAGGCCGGCACCTACGGGATCTGTGACAACTGCGGCAACGAAATTGACCCGGCGCGCCTCGAATTCCGCCCGGAATCGGTTCTTTGCGTCGACTGCAAGACCAAGGTCGCAGGCTGATCGAGTGCCCGGCTCTCTGAGCCACCTGACCAGACGTTTCTTCGACGTGGTGCTGGCACGGCCCCTGGCAGATTCAGAGCAACAGGCAGTGAAGGATTGGCTGACCGAGCAAGAGAATTCTCTGTTCCTGGCCCAGCCGGCGGCAGATCAGCGACATGGCTACACGGCGGCGGAGACGGTGGTTGCGGCCGGTGTGAAGGACCGGGTTCTGATCAGAACAGCCCTGCTCCACGACATCGGAAAGCGCCATGCCCGTCTGGGGGCGATCGGTCGGGTCATCGCGTCGCTATTGATTCTGTTCCGGATTCCCATTCGGGGTCGGTGGGCCGCCTATCGAGACCATGGCGAGGTGGCGGCGTTGGAATTGCAGGCCATCGGCTCGGATTCCCTAATCGTCGATTTTGCCCGTCAGCACCACGGCGAGCGCCCAGCCACCATCGATTCCGACACCTGGGAGCTGCTGCAAAAGGCGGACCAACCGCCAAAGACCCTGGCCAGGAACCGGCCCGGAATATCCTGAGTGGCCAACTGATGTCGTTCCACGTCAAAACAACGGTATTCGAAGGCCCTCTGGACCTTCTGCTGCAACTCATCTCCAAGCACCAGGTCGAAGTCACCGCGGTCGGCCTGACCGAGGTTGTGACCGAGTACATCTCGTTCCTCGATGAGATGAAAGGCTTGGACCTCGAGGTGACGTCCGAGTTCACACTGATCGCTGCGACGTTGATTCAGTTGAAGGCCCAATCCCTGCTCCCGGGTCGTGGCGACTTCGACATGGATGAGGAGTTGGCGCTTATCGAGGAGCGGGACCGCCTCCTGTCCCGCCTGCTGGCGTGTGTCACCTTCAAGGATGTCGGGGTGGTTCTGCTCCGGCGTCTTCAGGACGCGAATCGGTATGTGCCGCGGACCTCCGGAGTCGATCAGAGGATCGTCACCGCACCCGCCGACCTGACGCTTCCGGTTGACGCTCCGGGGCTGGCCGCAGCCGCGTTCAGGGTGTTCAAGAGGTCGGACGCCGAGCCTGATCTCGACCATCTCGACCTCGACCTCCCATCCGTGGAATCTGCGATCGGCGAGCTGCGCAGCCGCGTGGCCGAGATGACCATGGCGAGTTTCGACGATCTCGTGGAGCACTGCGAGCGCCCGGTGGAAGTGGCCGCCTACTTCCTGGCCCTGCTCGAGCTTGCCCGTTGGGGCCTGATTGCGAT
>DATDJH010000337.1:0-2051 GCA_036520635.1 Acidimicrobiia bacterium | reverse complement strand
CGCACGTATGCGGCTGTGATGTCCTCGAGAAAGGCCGCCCGGATGATGCACCCCGCCCGCCAGATCGAGGCGATCGACCCCGGGCTCAGGCCCCATTTGTGCTCGTCTGAAGCCTTGAGCATCAAGCGGAAACCCTGGGCGTAGGAAATGATCTTCGATGCGTACAGCGATTGTTCGATATCTCCAGTCCCGACTCCAGATAGGTCGCCTATCGGAGTGGGGAAGATTGCTGCCGCTCTCTGACGACGGTCTGGGTCGGAGCTGACAATCCGGGCATACACGGCTTCAGCTACCAGCGTGGTTGGCTCGCCGAAATCCATGGACGAGATCACGGTCCACTTGCCGGTGCCCTTCTGACCGGCGGCATCGAGGACCAAGTCCACCATCGGTTGCCCGTTCTCGGTGGCTTTGAGGATGTCGCGGGTGATCTCGATCAGGTAGGAACGGAGCCGGCCGTCGTTCCAACCGCCGAAGACCTCCGAGATCTCACCGACGCTCATGTCCATGCCACGACGCATCAAGTCGTATGCCTCGGCGATCACCTGCATGTCGCCGTATTCGATTCCGTTATGCACCATCTTCACGAAGTGACCGGCGCCTCCAGGGCCGATCCACTCGCAACACGGAGCACCGTCGGGTGCCCGGGCCGCGATTCCCTTGAGCATGGGCTCCACGCGATCCCAGGCGGCACGACTGCCTCCAGGCATCAGGGAAGGCCCGTGCCTCGCTCCCTCTTCTCCCCCGGAGATCCCCATTCCGAGAAAGAGAAAGCCATGGCCTTCGACCACCACCTGACGGCGCTCGGTGTCGGTGTAGAGCGAGTTCCCACCGTCGATGATGATGTCACCCGGGTCGAGATGCTCGGCAAGGGTCTTGATCAGGTCGTCGACCGCAGGGCCTGCCTTGACCATGAGCAGGATCACCCTTGGCGCTTGGAGGAGGCCAACCAGTTCCTCGAGTGAGGCAGCCCCGACCATGTCTTTGGCAGCCGCCTCGCCCCGCATGAACTCCTCGGTTACCGCGTGAGTTCGGTTGAAGACCGCAACCCGGTTCCCGGCGTCGGCGAAATTCAGGGCGAGATTGGCCCCCATCACGGCCAGGCCTACAACCCCGATGTCGGCTAGTTCGCTCATTGTCAGCGAGGCTAATGGGACCCCGTCCAGCAATCGCCGTGTCCGCCGAACTTGTCCTACTCTCGCCCCTCGTGTCGACGATTCGCATAGGCATCGATGTGGGTGGTTCCGGGGTGAAGGGCGCCCTCGTGGAAACAGAGACCGGCGAGGTCCTCTCTGACCGCGTGCGTTTCGATACCCCCCCGCCCGGCCACTCCCGCCGCGATCGCGTCGGCGGTCAATTCGGTTGTCGAGGCCCTCGGCGGAGAAGGGCCAATCGGGATCGGCTTTCCGGCTGTGGTCAAGGAGGGCCTTGTCTATTCGGCGTCGAACATCGACCCATCGTGCATCGGTGTCGACGCGGTCGGACTCTTCTCCACAGCGACCGGTCGCGAGGTAACCGTGATCAACGACGCCGATGCTGCTGGTCTTGGGGAATCCAGGTTTGGAGAGGCCCGGGGTGCGATGGGCACCGTGATCATGCTCACGTTCGGGACCGGGATCGGAAGCGCGTTGCTTGTCGATGGGATCCTGGTGCCCAACGTCGAACTCGGACAGATCGAGTTAAGTGGCGTCAAGCCGGCAGAGATTCGCTACTCGGGAAAGGCGATGACCAAGGAGGGCCTGGCGTGGATGGAATGGGGGGAGCGAGCAAATGAGTTCATCACCCATGTCAACAAGGTCTTCAGCCCGAGACTCATCGTGGTGGGCGGGGGTGTGGTGACAAAGTGGGACTCGTTCGCGCCCGCATTCGACCCGATGCTGCCAGTAGTGGCGGCCGGCCTCGGGAAGAACGCCGGAATCATCGGCGCAGCGAGCCTGGTGGCGGGGCTCGCTAGCGGCTGAACGCCGAGAACTGGCCGGTAGCGGTGACCGGGATCCTCACTTCGAGAATCGTTCCCTGATCGTCGTGCTTCTCCTCGACGACGTCTCCGATCC
>DATDJH010000336.1:0-2364 GCA_036520635.1 Acidimicrobiia bacterium | reverse complement strand
GCGGCCTTGAGCAATGTCGACTTGCCGGCGCCGTTGGGCCCGATCAAAGCAAGCCACTCCCCGTCGACGACTGTAAGCGAGAGAGGGCCCACCACAGGAGGCCCACCAAAGGTGACCGCTACCTCGTGCCAGGCGATCACTGGCTGCCTCGAACACTGCGAAGGACCACGATGAAGAACGGGGCTCCTAGAAATGCGGTGACGACACCGATTGGCAATTCAGCGGGAGCCAGTGCAGTTCGGGCGATGAGGTCAGCAAGGATCAGGAAGGCTGCCCCGTAAAGGATGGAAAGGGGAATGATCAGTCGATAGCTCCAACCGGTCAGCAGCCGCACCGTGTGAGGGACGATGATCCCGACGAAGCCGATCAGCCCGCTGACGGAGACCGCGGCCGCGGTGGCCAACGTCGCAGCCAGGACTACGACTCGCCGAACTTTGACCACGTCGACTCCGAGCCCCGAGGCCTCCTCATCGCCCAGGGCGAGCACGTCGAGGAGACGCCGGTAGAGGACGAGCACCACACCGGCGATCAGCGCATACGGAAGAAGAGTCAAAACCTCGCCCCACCCCACGGTCACCAGCCGGCCGAGGATCCACGAGTAGACCTCGCGCAGGGTCTCGTAGTTGCGCTGGAGCAGAAAGGTCTGGATCGCAGTGGCGAATGCAGCGACTGCAACCCCGGCCAGGATCAATGAGGTGATCGTTCGCCCGCCGGCAGTGCGGCCGACCGCGTAGGTCGCCAGTACCGCCACCAAGCCGCCAACGAAGGCGAACGGTGGTATCAGGGCCGATGCTCCGCCGGCCCCGATCACGAAGGTAGCCCCGAGACCGGCTCCTGCAGCCACGCCAAGGAGATACGGGTCTGCCAATGGGTTGCGAAACACCCCTTGATAGCCGGCCCCGGCCAACGCCAACACCGAGCCGACCATTCCTCCCATCACCACCCTCGGCAGCCGGATCTCGAACAGAACCCGCTCCTGAACCTCGGTCAGACCACTGGCGACACTGACGAAAGGGAGCCGATCGGCCAGTGCTCTGAGGACACTGGCGGGATCGAGTGCAACCGATCCCACCAGAATCCCGGCCATTCCCACAACGACAAGGATCGCGATCGCCGCCAGCCATCGGGCACGCCCGATTCGAGGTGGTCGAGTAGCGGAGCCTGTCGTCTCTTGGCTCACCCGGCGGGGACCATCTCCGTCACCGAGTCAGCAATCGACTGCAACAGTTCGACGACCCGAGGTCCCCAGTTCGAAGCGAGATACTCATCGAGGACCGTGACCGCACCACCCTGCACCGCCGTCATCTCGGCCCACCCGGGACGATCAGCAAGGCTCTCCGGGGTCACTCCCATGCTCGAATCCGCGAGGAAGATCAGGTCAGGATCCGCCGAGACCACGTATTCCGACGCCAGCTGAGGGAATCCGAGCCCGTCGGGATCGGCCTCATCGGCAATGTTCTCCATCCCGAGGAGGGCGTAGACCTGGCCGATGAAGCTGGCTGAAGATGCCGAGTAAAGCGTGCTGTCGACTTCGTGATAGAAGCTGAGCCCGGGCGGAACGGTGGTCGCCGCCAAGATGCCGTCGATGTCGACTTGCATCTGACTCACCACCTCTGCGGCCTCACCAACGTGCCCGGTCGATGCACCGAGAATCTCGATCTGGGCGTAGGAATCGTCGAGACTCCCCGCCGTCGACAAGAGCAATGTGGGAACCCCAACCGCCGATAGGCCTGAGACCAGTTCGCCAGGGTCGTAGGAGATAACCACCAGGTCGGGCTCATACTCGAGGATCGCCTCGACATCGGGGGTGAACCCGGAGAGATCGGTGATGGGCGCCTCCTCGGGATATACCGAGAATTCATCAACCGCCACCACCTGGTCCCCGGCATCGATCGCAAACAGCATCTCAGTTGCCGTCGAGGACAGCGACACGATTCTTTGCGGCTGGCTCTCGATGGTCACCTCGCCGTTTCCGTCGGTGACCGACACCGGGAAACCGTCCGACTGTGTGGTTGTGGTGTTCAGCGTGGTCGTCGTCTCGACCACCGAGGTCGCAGATGCCTGGCTCGTGGTGGTGTCACCACTTCCGGCGGTGCCGCAGGCTCCCACCGCCAGTAAGAGCGCTACCAATAGCGCAGTCCTTCGCATATGAAAACATCCTCCGGTTGGAGGATGAAGAGGCCGGTGGCTTCCCTGAGCCCACGAATCGTCTTCATCCGAGACTTATTGCGTGACCCGGAGGTTCAGGCGACCTGGCTCGTCCCCCGATGGGGGCTTCACAGTTGCGGGACAGCACCGGGATCAAACCGGCTTCGCTGTCCTCCGGGTGCCCCCATCCAAAAGGAAGCGGGCCCGGCACTGGTA
>DATDJH010000335.1:0-4200 GCA_036520635.1 Acidimicrobiia bacterium | reverse complement strand
TGGCGAACAGGACGCAACAATCGCAATCGAGGATATGGCCGACCAGTTCCCCCACCTCGTCGGAATGCTGGCGGAGATCAGCCACGATGACCCCGACTCGACATTGGGGTGGTGTGACGACCAGACCGAGTTCGAGTTCGGCGTGGACTTGATACTCGACGGCCTCGACCGGCTTCGCGTCTAGACCGGCCAACCCCCTTCCTTCCTCCCGACAATCCGGAAATTCCGTCACAACGATTCACCCGGTTCTTGCTTCGCGCGCTGGCATTATTCGTGGAGCCAACATGGCACTTGCGTGGGTGCCATATGTGTGCCACAATGGCTCCATGAATCTTTCCTTGTATGTTGATCGTCTCCGCCACGAACTGTCGGTGGCAGCCGACGCCGGTGGTGACGAGGCCCGCGCTCTAGCCGATCGTCTGACCGCCCCCTTGGATTCGGCAGCCCGTCTGATCCTTCTCGAGGCGTTGTCTGCAGCCGCCGACGAGATCACATTGGAACTCGCTTCGGGTTCGGTCGAAGTCCGTCTTCGTGGTGGCGACCCTTCATTCGTGGTCACACCGGGGCCGGATGACGACGCCTTCCCCGAGCTTCGCTCAGCTACCGCGCCGGTTGGGGGGGTCGACAATCTGGAAACGGGTGACGGTGGCACGGCTCGGCTGAATCTGCGTCTACCCGAGGGTCTCAAGGCCCGAATCGAGGATGCCGCCCGGACCGAGGGCTTGTCCCTCAACGCCTGGCTGGTCCGTGCCGCCGCCTCTGCGCTGGGACCAACCAACCCATCCAACAAGGGCTACTCGGCCGGCGGCGAGCGTTACACCGGCTGGGTGCGCTGAGATGGCTACCTTCGTCACCCCTGAGCCGATCTCCATCGACCTCGACGTTCTGGTTGGGAATGCCCACCTGATAGCCACCGCCCGAGGAGACACAGTGGTTGTCGTCAACCCCACCGACTCGTCACGGAAGCTCGACATCGAGGCGGCCCGGAACACGCAGATCGACATCTCGAACGGACGACTCGTGGTCAAGACTCCAAGACCGCGAGGAATAGGCAACCTGGTCGGCATGGGCAAGTACGGCTCCGTTCAGATCACGGTCGAGCTTCCGCAGGGCTCCGAACTCGAAGCAAAGACCTCACTTGGGGATGTCCGCGTCGACGGCCGGCTGGCAGCAACTCATGTTCGCAGCGGAGCCGGTGATGTCGTTCTCGACGAAACAGGCCCTCTCAAAGTCAAGTCCGGCGCCGGAGCCGTCAGTGTGAATCGGGCAGTTGGCAACGCCGAGATCACAACCGCGGGCGAGATGCACCTGGGTGCGATCGACGGTCGAGCCCAGATCACGAACCAAAGCGGCAATACCTGGATCGCCGAGGTCGCCGGGCCACTGCGGGTCAAGTCCCACAACGGCGATATCACCGTCGGACGCATGGAAGCGGATGTAGCGGCGAAAACCGCCTTCGGCAGCGTCCTGCTCGGAGAGGTAGCCAATGGTTCGGTATCGGTCGAATCCGCGTTCGGTGGGCTGGAAGTGGCGATCCGTGAAGGAACCGCTGCATGGGTCGATGCCAAGACGAGCTTCGGCAAGGTCCACAACCGGCTCGGATCAGCCGACGGTCCCGAGCTCTCGGAAAAGACCGTCGAGATCCAGGCCCGCACCTCATTCGGCGACATCGTCATACGTCGCGCCTGACCACATCTGATCGCGAGGAAATCATGAACACAAGCTCATCGACCGCCGCCATCGTCACCAGAGGTCTGCGCAAGTCATACGGCGACAACCTCGTACTCGACGGCGTCGATCTCGAGGTGCCCGAAGGGACCATCTTTGCTCTGCTCGGCCCGAATGGGGCAGGCAAGACCACCATTATCCAGATTCTCTCCACTCTGATCGGCGCCGACGGGGGTGAAGTGCGGATCGCCGGTCACGATCCGGCGGCGGACCCCGACGCAGTTCGCAAAGCCATCGGAGTCACCGGGCAGTTCTCGGCGGTGGACAACTTTCTCAGCGGTGAGGAAAACATGATCCTGATGGCAGATCTGCACCATCTGGGCAAGTCGGAGGGCCGACGGCGAGCAGAAGAACTGCTCGAGCAATTCGACCTGGTGGAAGCAGCCAAGAACCTGCCCTCCACCTACTCCGGCGGAATGCGACGTCGGCTCGACCTCGCCATGGGCTTGGTCGGCGCCCCGAAGATCGTCTTCCTGGACGAGCCGACCACCGGTCTCGACCCTCGCGGACGTCAGGTGATGTGGCAGATGATCCGCAACCTGGTGGCGGGAGGAGTGACGATCTTCCTCACCACGCAGTATCTGGATGAGGCGGACAAACTCGCCGATCGGATCGCGGTGCTGGACCGCGGGAAGCTGGTGGCTGAAGGCACCCCCGACGAGCTCAAGAAGCTGGCCCCCGGCGGTCACATCAGTCTTCAGTTCAACGGTGCGGCAGAGCTCGAGTCGGCCGCCAGCGCCCTCGGTGAGATGGCTCGTGACGACGACAATCTCATCCTCCAGATCTCCAGCGATGGGGGCGTCAAGTCATTGCGAGCTGTGCTCGACCGACTCGACCATGAATCAATCGAAGTAGAGACGCTGACCGTGCACACCCCGGATCTCGACGACGTCTTCTTCGCCCTCACCGGCCACTCCACAACAGAAAAGGAAACCTCCTCATGAGCACCTCCTATGCGGTGCACGACTCGATGACGATGCTTCGGCGCCAGTTCGTTCATATGCGGCGCTACCCGGTCACGATCTTCTTGGTCGTGGTGATACCGATCGTCATGCTGTTGCTGTTCGTTTACGTTTTTGGTGCCACCCTCGGTGCAGGGCTGAACGCCGGTTCGGGCGGCCGTGCCGAGTATGTCAACTACGTGGTTCCCGGAATTCTCCTCATGGCAGTCGCCCTCTCGGCCCAAGGCCCGGCGATATCGGTCGCCATGGATATGAGCGAAGGCATCATTGCCCGGTTCAAGACGATGGCCATAGCCCGGGTCTCGGTACTCAGCGGACACGTCCTCGGCAATGTGATCTCGACCATGCTCGGCCTGGTGGTCCTGATCGGGGTTGCCCTTCTGATCGGATTCCGGCCCAGTGCCAACCCGATGGAGTGGCTCGCGGCGATCGGAGTCCTCGCCATGGTCAGCTACGCCGTCACCTGGTTCTCGGTCGGGTGCGGTCTCGCGGCCAAGACCGTCGAGTCGGCAAGCAATCTGCCGACGCCCTTGATCCTCCTGCCGTTCCTGGGCAGCGGGTTCGTTCCCACGGAGTCGATGCCGCCTGTGCTCGGCTGGTTTGCCGAGTTTCAGCCGTTCACCCCGTTCGGGGAGACACTGCGGGCGCTGCTGATGGGCACGCCGATGGGCAACAGCGGGCTGCTCACCGTGGCCTGGTGCGTTGCCATCACGCTGGTCTGCTACCTGTGGTCGAAGAGGCTCTACAACCGTGACCCTTCGCCGTGACAACCTTGGACGAGCCGCATTCCAACCTCGAGCCGTCATGAAAGGCGCCTGACGCTCGCAGTTCCGGCTAATTGCACCGCGATCACGTGATCGCGAGGCAGCATTAGCGGAATGATCGGGCTCGTCATCCTGGCTGCTGTCTTCGTTTGCTACGCCCTGGTCGCCGCCCGCCTCGATCGGTGGTCAATCACCGCTCCAATTGTGTTGGTCCTGACAGGGGCTCTTGTCGGCCTCGGGACACCCGACTGGCTCGCCGTGATCGCCGAACCGGAGCTTGTGAAGCACATCGCAGAGTTGACCCTGGCACTCCTGCTGTTTGCCGACGCCTCGACATTGCGATGGGACCAACTGCGTGAGGACGGCGGCCTTCCCACCCGCCTGCTCCTCATCGGGTTCCCTCTGACCGTGCTTGCCGGCATGGGCATTGGGGCTTGGCTGTATCCGAACGCCGGGTGGGCGCCTGTGGCATTGGCAGCAAGCATCCTCGCCCCGACTGATGCTGCGTTGGGTCTGGGCGTGTTCACCAACCGGGCGGTCCCGGGTCGTATCCGTCGGGCGCTCAACGTCGAGAGCGGTCTCAATGACGGGATGGCAACCCCGCTCGTCACGCTGTTCCTGGCTCAGCTCATCGCCCAGGAGGGCGGCGGGACTGATCATTGGGTGAGCGAGTCGCTGCGTCAATTGGCTATTGGAATCATGGTTGCAGTCGTTGTGGGGGCCGTCGCGGGGCGGCTCATCGCCGC
>DATDJH010000334.1:0-2631 GCA_036520635.1 Acidimicrobiia bacterium | reverse complement strand
CGTCGGGGTGTTGGCAACCATTGGCGTCGCCGCCCCCGTCGTCTATCGCCGCCCCCGGGTCGCCTACATGTCGACTGGTGACGAGCTCGTGCCTCCCGGAAGCGGTCCTCTGGCTCCTGGGATGATCCGCGACTCCAATCGGCCGATGGTGAAGGCTCTGCTCGAGGATGCCGGAGCCGAACTGAACGACCTGGGGATCATCCCCGACAACGACGAAGCACTGCGGGAGGCCCTGAAAGTCGGTTCCTCCTTCGATGTGATCGTGTCTACCGGTGGCGTCTCGATGGGGGACTACGACGTCACCAAGAAGGTTCTGCAGGGGAGTTCGTCGGTCGGGTTCTGGCAGGTGGCGATCCAACCCGCCAAGCCGTTTGCCTTTGGACGGGTGGACGGTGCTCTCTTCTTCGGGCTCCCCGGCAATCCGGTGTCGGTACTGGTCTCTTTCGAGCAGTTCCTCCGGCCGGCTCTCCTCAGGATGCAGGGGGCGACCAGGGTTCTCCGCGACCAGGCACCGGCCATCGCCGGGGAACAATTCGACACCGATCCCGACAAGACTGTCTTCGTGAGAGTGCGGATCTTGGAGCAGAGCGCCGGTGGGCCGGTTGTCGTCTCGTCAGGAGGCCAGTCATCCAATGTCCTCTCCGCGGCGGCGGCGGCGGATGCGTTCGCGGTGATACCGCGAGGAGTGGGGATGGTCGAAAGCGGCGATCCGGTGGTCATCGAGAGGTTCAAGGCACCAGAGGCAAGGGAGTGGTCGGATGGGATCTGAGGGCGATCTGACGCACCTCAACGAGGCAGGCGAGGTCCATATGGTCGACGTCGGTGACAAGGAAGTCACCGATCGGGAGGCAGTGGCCGAGGCCCACGTAGCGATGTCAGAAGAACTGGTTTCCCGTTTCTTCGCCGGTGATCTCCCCAAGGGCGAGGCGGCGGCCGTGGCCCGGATCGCGGGCATCTCGGCTGCCAAGAAGACCTCTGATCTCATTCCGTTGTGTCATCCGATCCCTCTCAGTGGCGTCGAAATCGGCCTCGAGCCGAGTGGGCATGGAATTCGGGTGCTTGCTACCGTTTCTACGCAGGGGCGCACTGGTGTCGAGATGGAGGCGATGACTGCGGCGTCGGTCGCGGCCCTCACTATCTACGACATGGTCAAGGGAGTGGAGCGCGGAGTGACCGTGGAGTCGGTGAGACTGTTGAAGAAGTCCGGAGGAAGATCCGGTCTGTGGACCCGGGATTTGAGTCGTTGATTGGGACAGGGTCATCCCACTACGCTGAGTTTTGGACGGAGTGATCGCGGGGTATGACAACAAGCGTCATCATCGGCCTGCTGGTAATAGCCGCAATATGGAGCGTGTACCTCCTCCCTTCAGTGTTCGGCAACCGCCAAAACACACCTCTGAACTCCACTGAAGAGTTCGATCGCTGGACCCATCTCATTGCCGACGTTCAGAAACGGCCATACAGCAAGGGCGACGTCGGGCACCGCGACATCATCAGGCTTCGCCAGCGTCGGACCATGGCACTCCTGATCACCCTCGCCCTCGTTACTGCGGGGCTTGCCTGGTGGCAGAACTCCATGCCGTTGTTGTTGGTCCATCTCTTCGTTGACTCGTTGATCGCCCTCTACGTGGCCGCCCTGGCGCAGATGAAGCAGCGCCGACAGTGGCGTCTCAAGGTGAGCCACGTTTCCGAGCGGCCCGAGTGGGAGGAACCACAGGTCCGGGTCATCGCCAACTGACGCGATGGGATTGGACTTCGCAGACGACGCTCGGTCGGTTCTCGACGAGCGCTTCACAGCCAGAGAGAAGGGCTACTCCGGCTCCCGTCAGGTGATCAGGGCTTGCGCCAATTCCATCCGCGCCCTGCACCGCGGGGAGTGGGAGTCGGCCCACGATCTGATCGAACAGGCCGGGTCGCAGCTGGCCGAGATCACGGAGACGCTCGCCGGGCACCCGGACGTCCTCCATGCCGGATTCGTCTGGGATGCGGCCAAGGAGTACGCCGAGGCGCGGATCACCGAGGCGTTGTTCAAAGACGAGCCGGTCCCGGGCTTCACCGAGCTCGGCATCGACCCGGTGCCCTACCTCAACGGTCTGGGTGAAGCCGTCGGTGAGATGCGGCGTCGGATGTTGGACCTGTTGCGCGATGGCGACGTCGATGACGCCGAGAAGGCACTCCTGGCCATGGACGAGATCGTCGATCTGCTGGCCTCGATGGACTACCCCGACGGGATGACATCCGGTCTGCGCCGGACCACCGACGTGGCCCGGGCCCTGGTGGAACGCTCCCGCTCCGACCTCACGGCGACCGTCGTCCAGGAACGCCTCCGCGAGGACCTCTCCCGGCTTACCTGAGGTACTTTGCGCCATATGTGGCGCAGAGGCGACAGAGAATCGGCGCTCTGGCCCACCAATCACCCGCCGGTACAATCCCCGTCTCCCGCAAGGGGCTGTAGCTCAGCCTGGCAGAGCACCTCGTTCGCAACGAGGGGGTCACGGGTTCAAATCCCGTCAGCTCCACAATTCCACCCCGGTCAGGGTCCGCTAGCTGCATTGACGCTCCACAGGACGGGCGCCTAGGCCTGGCTTGATCAGGATGACATCTGTCACATCGAGTTCGTGATCGATCTCA
>DATDJH010000333.1:0-4243 GCA_036520635.1 Acidimicrobiia bacterium | reverse complement strand
TTGCTCGAAGGCAAGAAACTCTTGATCACGGGGGTCCTCACCGATGACTCGATCGCCTGGCACGCGGCGAGGATCGCCCAGGAGGAGGGGGCCGAGATCGTGGTCACCGGATTCGGTAGGGGTCTTCGACTCACCGAGCGCTCGGTTCAGCGGCTGCCCTCGGAGTGCCCGGTACTCGAGTTGGACATCAACGATCCGGCCCAGGTCGAGGCAGTCGTCGCCGACCTCACCGGCCGTTGGGGATCAATCGATGGCGCGCTCCACGCCATCGCCTACGCCCCCGAAGACGCCCTGGGTGGCAACTTCCTCAACACCCCTGTCGAGTCGGCGCAGACGGCCTTCGTCACCTCCGCCTTTTCCTACAAGACACTGGCTGTGGCTCTCCTTCCGCTCTTCGACGCAGCCGGTGGCGGAGCCTTGGTGACTCTCGACTTCGACAACTCCCAGGCCTGGCCGGCCTATGACTGGATGGGCGTGGCCAAGTCGGCCCTGCAGAGCGTCACCCGCTATCTGGCGAGGGATCTCGGGCCCCACGGGGTTCGGGTCAATGCGGTGTCGGCAGGGCCACTCACCACAGTGGCGGCCAAAGGGATTCCCGGGTTCAGTGTCTTCGATCAGGTGTGGAACGAGCGTTCGCCACTTCCCTGGGACACCTCCAACCCTGACCCCGTGGCTCGCATGGTTTGTGTGCTCCTCTCCGACTGGGCTCCCCTGACCTCGGGGGAAATCGTCCATGTCGACGGCGGGTTCCACGCGATGGCCGCCGGGGTGGACAAGCCGGAGAGCTAGTCGACCGTCTGTAGGGCAGGGGCCATTGGGAGCTCCACCACAAAGGTCGCCCCACCGCCCTCGGTTGCCTCCACCCGCACCGAGCCGTGCATGACTTCGGTGAGGCTCTTCACGATCGACAGGCCTAGACCGGTGCCCCCCTTGGATCTCGTGTCGGACTGATCGACCTGGGTGAATCGCTCGAACACGCGGTCCCGTTCGTGGTCGGGGATG
The DNA here is from genome assembly GCA_036520635.1 of Acidimicrobiia bacterium. Classification (GTDB taxonomy): domain Bacteria; phylum Actinomycetota; class Acidimicrobiia; order Spongiisociales; family ZC4RG35; genus JALYNX01. The sequence continues at coordinate 3,241 of DATDJH010000333.1, read as the reverse complement.
CCAGGGCCATGGTCGACCACCACGATGAGAACATTGGGGCCTCGTTCCCAGGCGAATAGCTCCACCGGGCTTCCTGCCGCGTACTTGGCTGCGTTCTCCACGAGGTTGATCAGGATCCGGCTCAGGTGATCACGGTCGGCTTCCACCGCCAGGCCTTCGGGCTCGACGACGAACGTGGGCTCGATCGAGACCACGCGGTTCACCTCGTCGAAGGCCTGTCGGAGGCCGATCGGCTCCAGATGAACCGGGATCGCTCCCCGGTCGATTCGGGAAACCACCAGGAGGTCATCGATGAGGCGCTGGAGGCGACCCGCCTGACGACGCGCCGTTGACAGGAGCTGCTGGGCGGTGGGCGTTGTGGGCTGAAGCTCCGGGCGATTGACGGTGTCCAACGATCCGATGATCGAAGTCAGCGGGGTGCGCAGCTCGTGGCTGACTGTCGAGACGAAGTCGCTCTTCATTTGAGCCACCTCTTCGAGCCGTTTGGTCATATCTGCCTGCGCCTCATATCGGCCGATCTGAGAGAGCACCAACCCCGCAGGGGCGGCCAACGATCCGAGTTGCTCGACCTGGTCCTCGGTGAAGGTGCCGACATAGGGGTCGCCGACAATGATCACACCGACCCGAAGGCTCTCCACCTTCAGCGGCGCCACCAGGGCCTGCTTCAGGCCGAGCTCCTTGAGGAGGATGTGGTTGTCCGAGTCATGGTCAACTTCCCGGACGTAGTAGGGCTTGCCGGCGCGATAGGTCTGGGTCACGATCCCGGCCGCGGCGACGTCGAGGGTGATCGGCTCTGACTCCAGCGGATACCCGTTGACCCAGATCGGGCTCATCAGCTCCAAGCGATGACGGTCCGGGTCGTAGAGCAAGACCACCCCCACCTGGGCGTCGAGGTACTTGCAGATCGTCCCAATCAGGTGGGGAACGATCTCGGCCAGAGACTCGGCGCGAGCAAGGGTGGCGCTCACCGCATACAGACGCTCGAAGTCGAGTCTCTGCTGGTCGATTTGGAGTTCCCGCTCGTTGGACCGGACGGCCTCCCGCTCGAACTCGAGCCCGACAAGGGCGGTGGCTGCGGCGACCACGGCCACGGTCAGGATCGGCGCCAGCACCTGTTCGAAGGCGTCGGGCTCTCCCATCGTGTAGGGGATGAAGAAGATGGCCGCGGCGATGAACAGGGTCACCAGGGCATGGGCCCACCAGGTGAGGAGAAGACCGGAGACGGCAGCGATCCCGAACAAGATCGGTTGGGCGGTTGCGGTCAGCTCGGGGATAGTGGCAAGGCTCGTGATCCCCACGATGAGGCTCATCAGCCACGCCGCAGCGATCCAGGGGGCGGCTCGAGTCGCCATGAGACGATCCCAACGAGCCGCGGTTGAAAAGACGAGCAAGATCGAGAGGCCGGACATCGGGATCCAGAAGGCAGGCTGGGCGAACACTTCCTTCCGGACCGCTTGGGCTGAGATGATGATCAGCACCACCCAGGCCACGGCCGAGGCGCGGCGAAGCAGCGACGCCCGGAAACGGGCCATCGCTTGATGGGTCGTTGGCTTCAGCTCATCCATGTCATGGTTTCGAACTGCTTCGACTGTATTCTCGGCATTTCTCCCGGACTGATCGAGGATTGAAACGTGGCGTTGCGCGTATTCGCGAACGGGGCACTGTTCGCAGATGCGACCGGTTCCGGTCCTCCCCGGGTAATCGCCCTTCATGGATGGGCACGGCGGGGCAGTGATTTCCGCGCCGTGCTTGGCGATTTGGATGCTCTGGCGCCCGATTTACCCGGTTTTGGAGCCTCACCCGCCCCTTCCGAGGCCCTAGGCGCCGAAGGCTACGCCCATCTCGTCAATGAGCTGCTCGATGGGTGCGAAGTCCCGCCTGTGGTCGTAGGACACTCGTTTGGGGGCCGGGTCGCGGTTTGTCTCGCCGCCCTGTACCCGGATCGAGTCGGGTCACTGGTGCTCACCGGGGTCCCCTTGCTCCGTGTCAACCCAACCCGCCCGCCGTCAGCCCGGTACCGGATGCTGCGCGCCTTCAACCGATCCGGGATGCTGAGTGATGAGAAATTCGAGGAGATCCGGCGCCAGACCGGGTCGTCCGACTACCGCGCCGCGTCCGGAGTGATGCGTGAGGTGCTGGTTCGAGTGGTCAACGAGAGCTACGAGCCCCAGCTTCGGGCCCTTACCGCCCCGGTGAGCCTTATCTGGGGGGCGGGGGACCGGGAGGTTCCGGTGAGCATCGCTCACGCTGCCGCCGAGGTGATCGAATCGGAAGGTCGTGAAGTCGATCTCCAGGTCCTCGAGGGCGTGGGTCATTTCCTTCCCCTGGAGGCGCCCGAGGCCCTGCGCGCCGCCATCGACCGGGCCCTCGCCACATGATCTGGGCCTTGTTCGTCGCCTGCGTCCTGGCCGCAATTCCCGCCGGGCTTCGTTGGCTCCGTGTCGCACAAAGAGAGCACTACCTGGCCGGATCGGTGACCTCGTTCGCCACCCGGTGGTGGAATAGTGGATGGCTGAATCGGATTCTGGGCTCGGTGATGTGCATTGGGGTCGTCGGGTTCCTCGCGCCGTGGGAGAGCCTGGCCTGGGCATTTCTGGTGCCCGCGGCCCAGGTGGGTCCGGTCGGGCTCGGGATCAGGGGGCGGACGTCCAGGCTGGCCTGGACCGGGAGGCTGCGACGACTTGCGGCGCTGTCTGGGCTCCTGTTCGCAGTGATGGTCGGGATCGGCGTGGTGTTCGAATCTGGCTGGGTCGCCGCCTATGCGCTTTTCCTGCTCCCGGAACTGATCGACCTGGCTTTGTGGGCTCTTGCTCCTTTGGAGAAGCGTCTCGGACAGAAGTGGGTGGACCAGGCCGCCAGCCGTCTACGGTCGTCCGGGGTCAAGGTGGTTGCGATCACCGGCTCCTATGGCAAGACAACCACCAAGCAATACGCAACCCACATTCTGTCGGAGTCGTTTCGCACCGTCGCCAGCCCGGCATCGTTCAACAATCGGATGGGGCTGGCGAGAGCGGTTAACGAGCATCTCGTGCCGGGCACCGAGGTGTTCATCGCCGAGATGGGGACTTACGGGCCGGGGGAGATCGCCGCACTCTGCGAGTGGGTCAAGCCCGATATCTCCGCCATCGTGGCCATCGGCCCGGTCCATCTGGAGCGTTTCAAGACCGAGGAGCGGATCGTTGCCGCCAAATCGGAGATCCTCGACGGTGCGGCGATCGGGGTGATCGGCATCGACCATCCA
>DATDJH010000332.1:0-28657 GCA_036520635.1 Acidimicrobiia bacterium | reverse complement strand
AAGGCCGGCACATGCTGTCCAGCCGTCTCGAGACCTGTCGGGATCGGGGCGTCAGATTCGTGAACCTCTCCCCGCTGGGTGAGGACCTGATCGAGGCGGTCGAAGCGGAGTGGATACCGATGCGTCCCAGCACCGACACCGCGGTCTTGCTGGGTCTAGCTCACTCTCTGCTGACAGCGGGTGACCACGACGAGGGCTTCCTCGACACTTACTGTGTCGGTTGGGACCGGCTTCGCGCATATCTGCTCGGAGAAACGGATGGCATAGCAAAGACCGCGGAGTGGGCGAGCGCGATCAGTGCGGTTGACCCGGATCGACTGCGGACCCTCGCCGCCGACATGGCCCGGCATCGAACGATGGTCACAGTCAGTTGGTCGGTGCAGAGGAACGATCACGGTGAGCAGGCATATTGGATGGCAGCGGCTCTGGCAGCGATGCTCGGCCAGATCGGCCTTCCCGGAGGCGGCATTGGATACGGCTACGGTGCCGTCGGGCTCAACGGTCACCCGGTCGGATACCACGGGCTTCCCCGTCTTCCCCAGGGAAAGAATCATGTCGCCGACTTCATTCCGGTGGCCAGGATTGCCGATCTGCTCCTCCACGGCGGTGAGGAATTCGAATACAACGGTGGGCGTCACATTTATCCGGAGACGCACCTGGTCTATTGGGCCGGCGGGAACCCTTTCCATCATCATCAGGATCTGAACCGCCTGGCCAAGGCGTGGCAAACGCCCGACACCATTGTCTGCCATGAGCCGTTCTGGAACGCGCTGGCCCGCTATTCCGACATTGTCCTGCCGGCGACCACGCCTCTGGAGCGGAACGACGTTGGTGGGAGTGGCAACGACGACTTCATCTTCTGGATGGAGAAGGTGATCGATCCGGTCGGCGAGGCCCGAAATGATTACGAGATCTTCTCTGAGCTTGCCCGGCGCCTCGGTTTGGCGGAGAGATTCACCGAGGGCCGAACCTCAGACGAGTGGATTGCGCACATCTACCAGAAGTTCCACACCAACCATCCCGAGTATCCGTCGTTGGGTGCACTTAAAGAGGCGGGTCACTTCCAGATTCCTGAGGAGTGGATTCCGCCACTCCCTTCGCAGTTGGTCGCGTTCCGCGACGACCCTGTGGCTTCAGCCCTGTCCACGCCCTCGGGTCGGATCGAGCTCTATTCGGAGACCATCGCGAGCTTCGGCTACGCCGACTGCCCGCCCCATCCCGCCTGGCTGGAACCTGCGGAATGGCTTGGCAATGCGCAACGGTATCCCCTGCACATGATCTCGAATCAGCCCAAGACCCGTCTCCACTCCCAGTGGGACCATGGCGAGACAAGCATGAACGGCAAGGTCGACGGCAGGGAGCAAATCGGCATGACGTTCCAGGACGCAACTGCTCGTGGTCTGGCCAATGGGGACCTGGTCCGGGTTTTCAACGATCGGGGAGCCTGTCTGGCGTCGGTCGCTGTCATCCGAGACCTGATCCCAGGAGTGGTCCAGTTGCCAACCGGGGCCTGGTGGGACCCCGTTGAGCCCGGAGGAATGTGTCGGGCCGGGAATCCGAACGTCCTGACCCGGGACGTTGGCACATCAACATTGGCCCAAGGCCCAACCGCACAGACCTGTCTCGTCGAGATCGAGAGATTCATTGGTGAGGCGCCCCCGGTGCGGGGCCACGAGCACCCCAAGTTTATCGCCGGTTAGCGGCGCTCAAAGGCCAGGATCTGGATGGCCTCTACCGATGAAAGTTCGTCACTCGGTCGGATCGACTCCATTGAAGTACGTGCGAACTGCACAGCCACCTAAGACGGATCCCATGTCAGCTCCGAGAAATTCTCGCAATGTCGTCAAGCTCGCCTCGTAGACCTCCGTGTAGGTGCCGGCCAGCAGGCAAACCGGCCAGTCTGAACCGAACAGCAACCTATGAGGACCGAAAATCTCGAGTCCGATACCTACATATGGCACCAAATCGTGCTGCTGCCAGTTATCCCATGAGGCTTCCGTGACCAAGCCAGAGATCTTGCAAGTCACGTTCTCAAGATCTCGGAATGCGCCGATCAGGCTGGCCCATGGCTCCAAGTCGCCGGTAGAAATAGGTGGTTTGCCGAGATGGTCGATAACGAGCCGAAGATCGGGGAGCCGTCGAGCCACCTCCAAGGCTACGGGCATCTCCCTGCTCCTGACCAAGAGGTCGTATGTCAGATCAGCATCAGCAACGGCCCTCAATCCGAACTCAACGTCTGGTCGCAGAAGCCATTCTGGGTCCGGCTCGTCGTGGACCTGATGCCGAATGCCAACGAGCAGGCGTCCGCCTGCGCTCTCCCGGAGAGAGGCGATTGTGTCGGACACATCCGCCTTCGCGAGATCAACCCAGCCGACCACGCCAACGATCCACGGGTTTTCCGATGCATATGCGAGCAGTTTCCTGGTTTCGTCCAGATCGTGCCTCGCTTGAACCACAATTGTGGCGTCCACTCCACAAGCCTTGATCTCGGGCGCGAGATCCTCCGGTCCGAAACGGCGGCGCAAAGACCGGTAAGGGCCGGTCATCCAGGGATATTCGGCGACTTCGGGGTCCCAGAAGTGCTGGTGTGAGTCGATTACCGGATGAACACCCAGGCTCACTATGCCAAGGAGGTCGATGCCGGCGGCAAGGTATCGATCGCCACGGCGCCAACGACCTCCAGTCCATGGTCTTGGAGATTGAGACGGCCCGACTCTTGGAGGGCCCGGAACATCGAGACGCTTGTGTCCATTGCCTGGGCGAGGTCTGTGACCGGTGGCGGGCCGATTGTTTCCAGGCCGGTGATGTCGATGTCATCGGGAAACGGCAGAGGGTTGGCCCGAAACCGAATCAAACCCTCGGCACCATCGACGGCCTGTTCGATGGCATCGACGAACTCGATCATCGAGGCTCGGGTGCCGTTCAGATTGAAGATCTTCGCTCCTTCGCCAGGAGAAAGAGCGGCCTCGACCAGGGCAAACGCAACATCGGGCGCGTATTGAAATAGGGTCGATCCTCCGAAGGAGATCTCATATGGAAGGCCCATCACCGCAGCAAGAATTGCCTTGGTCGGAGAACTGGTCATCCCCTGATCACGGCCCGGTCCATATATGGTCATTGGGCGGATGCCGATGCTGGCCACTCCCGAATCGTTCCAGTAAGCGCGTGCGGTGCCCTCGTTGGCCAGCTTGAAAACGCCGTAGTGACTTGACGGGACAGCGTGGGCCTCGTGGTCGAGACGGCCGCCTGGCATGTCGAACACGGCGATCGAACTGGTGTAGACCACGTGTGGAATGGCGTTGCGGCGCGCAGTCTCGAAGACATTGGCCGTGCCCACCACGTTGACCATTGCTCCGCGTGGCGGGTCGGCCTTGCAAAACGGAATCTGAAGGGCACCGAGATGAATGATCCGTGTCACATTCTCGGACTTGACGGTGTCATTCAGTGAATCGAGTTCGACGAGATCGCCTGCGACAAAAGCGACCCCCTGGAGTTCTTCGTCCGACATCACCAGGCTCAGTCGTCGGCGATCGGTAGATCGATCAAATGCCACGACATCCAAGCCGCGCAGGACAAGTTCTCGAACTGTCCATGCTCCCACGCACCCCATGGCGCCGGTGACCATCACCGACCCTCCGCTCTCGGTCAATTCTTGATCAGCGGGGTGGACCATTCTTTTCCGAACGGGAAGGCATAAGCGTCGATCGAGGAATCATGCATCGTGATACTGGTCCCCGGCGCTGTAGGGGCCAAATAGTGACCGCCTCGGACGATTGCTGGATCGACGAAATGTTCATGTAAGTGATCGACATACTCGACCACACGACCGTCGAGCGAGCCGCTAACCGCTATGTAGTCAATGATTGAAAGGTGTTGGACATACTCGCATAGCCCTACCCCGCCCGCATGAGGGCAGACCGCAACTCCGAACTTGGCGGCCATCACCATCACAGCCAGGGCTTCGTTGACCCCACCGAGACGACATGCGTCGATCTGGCAGAACCGGATGGCGTTCGCCTGGAACAATTGCTTGAACATGACGCGGTTGTGGCAGTGCTCACCAGTCGCGACTCCAATGCCGAACTCGTCCATGGCCCTGGCGATTCGGGCGTGGCCGAGGATGTCATCGGGGCTGGTCGGCTCCTCGATCCACCACGGCCGGAAGCGAGCCAGTTCCCCCATCCACTCGATGGCCTGATCGACCCCCCACACCTGGTTGGCATCCAGCATCAATGCCCGGTCAGGTCCGATTTCTTCGCGAACGATCCCAGAGCGACGCACATCCTCTTCGATGTTCCGGCCAACTTTCAACTTGAAATGGCGCCAGCCGTCGGCGACCGCGCTGCGGCATAGGTCCCGGACCTTCTCATCGGGATAGCCAAGCCAGCCGATCGATGTCGTGTACGCCGGGTAGCCCTCCGCCAGGATCCGCTCTTCACGCTCCTTCTTACCTGGAACCATGTTCCGCAGGATCTCCAGCGCCTCCTCTGGAGTAAGGACATCAGAGATATAGCGAAAGGGGATGCAGCGAATGAGCTCTTCCGGTGTCATATCAACAAGGAGCTTCCATAGCGGCTTGCCCTCGGCCTTGGCATAGAGGTCCCAAACGGCATTGACTACCGCCGCCGTCGCCATGTGGATCACGCCTTTCTCCGGGCCAACCCAGCGCAGCTGACCATCGTCCACCAGCGAATACCAAAAGGCTCCGAGATCCTCAGTGAGCGACTCGAGAGTCCGGCCTACCACCAAAGGGCGCAAGGCTTCGATCCCGGCGACGCACAATTCGTTGCCGCGGCCTGTGGTAAAGGTCATCCCATGGCCGTCTATGCCGTCCGGGCTATCGGTGCGGAGAACGACGTACGCTGCCGAGTAGTCGGGGGCTTCGGTCATGGCGTCGGACCCGTCCAGGGCTCGCGACGTTGGAAACCGAATATCTACGGTCGTGAGGTCGACGATCGTTGTAGCCATCAATGGTCCTTAGATAGGAGCGTGAGCATGCGCGAAATGGGCTTTTGGGAGCCCAGCCTGCCGGGCTCCCAAAGCACTCTCGGCGAGGCTCCTACTGGAAATCCGCCACGTTGTCGATGGTCACCATTGCGGTGCCGGTGTCGACGTTGACTTCAACTTCAGCGCCCTGTACTGCCTGATACAAAGTCGCCATTCCCAGTTCACCCATCTTTGGCGGGAACTGGGCGACCGAGGCGTCCTGGGTGCCGGCAGCGATCGCGGCGACTTCGTCCCCCGACGCATCGAAACCCACCACGACGATTGCATCCGGTGCTATCCCCGCGTTCTGAATGGCCTGCAGGGCCCCAATGATCGGTGGTCCGCAGGCTCCGTAGATGGCGCTCACGTCCGGATATGCAGTCAGTAGGTCTTCGGCAGCAGCGACGCCCTTGACCTGGTCACAATCGGTTGGTGTCTGCGAGACGATCGTGATGTCGGCATCGCCGAGTCCCTCGATCATTCCTTCGACCCGGGCATCGAGCGCCGGAACGCCGGCGACGCCTTCGAGCACACCGATCGTTGAGCCCGCGGGCAGGTTCTCGGCGAGCCATTCGCCCGCCAACACTCCTCCGGCAAAGTTGTCCGTTGCCACAACGGCCGACTTCCCATCCCAATCAGGCAGGTCGTTGTCGATGAGCACGATCTCGACGCCTGCATCCACAGCTGCCTGGAGCGCGTCGGTGACCGCTGGACCTGTGGGAGTGATGGCGATGCCATCGACTCCCTGCGCCACCATCGACTCGATGAGGGCGATCACGCCTTCGTCGTCGGATCCTGACTCGCCCATGCCGGTGATAAGCTCGACATCGGGATGGTCCGCCGCCCAGGCTTTTGCTGCATCTTCAATGATGAAGAAAAGTCGACGGGGAACTTCGTGATCAGCCCAAGCTTGTAGGTCTCGCCTGCGGTGGTCGTAGCTGGCGCGGCGGTGGTACCCGGCGCGCCGGTGGTCGTGGGCTCGCTGGCAGGCTCAGTGCTGCTTGAGCCCTCGCCGCTGCCGCAGGCGGCTACAAGCAACGCAACCACCATGATTGCTGCCCATCGATGTGCTCGCTTCCATTTCATCCTGATCTCCTTTGTCTTTTCCTGGGTGGAGTTGTTGGTCACTTCCGATGTCACCACCCGAGCTGGCACCGGCATCCGGGACAGGATTCAATCCGTCAACCCTCACCTCCCACGATCAGCGAAACGATTTGTTGACGGGATTCACGCGTGGGTATCAGCTCTCCTACGACCCGACCTTTGCGCATCACCACAGCTCGGTCGGCGACCTCGATCACGTGGTCCATCGCATGGGAAATGACGATTACCGCCTTGCCCTCGCCGCGTAACCGGTTGATTAGGTCGAGGACACCTCGGGCTTCGCGAACGCCAAGTGCGGCCGTCGGCTCGTCGAGGATCACCAGCCGTGCCGCGAACGCCGTCGCGCGAGCCACGGCCACTGCCTGACGCTGACCGCCGGACATCAAACCCACCGGGCGCTCGAGGTCTGGCAGACCGACATGCAAGCGATCGAGCACCTCTCTGGTTGCAACAGACATGGCTCGTCGTCGCATGAAACGCATTCCGGTCGGAAGCCATCCCGGCCCAGCCATCTCCCGACCCGCGTAGAAGTTCGCCGAAGGGCTGAGGTTGTCGAAGAGTGCAAGATCCTGATAGACGGTCTCGATGCCGAGTTCCCTGGCGTCCGACGGGTTGTGGAACGCGGCCTCGATTCCGTCCATCTCGATCACGCCCGCGTCGAGCCGGTGGACACCGCTGATGCACTTGATAAGTGTCGATTTGCCAGCACCGTTGTCACCGAGGATCGCCAGAACTTCCCCGGCGAAGACCTCGACATCGACGTTGTCGAGGGCAAGTACTCCACCGAACCTTTTGGTGCCCTCTCGCACTCTCAAAACGGGTTCGAGTCCTTGTGGCGTCACGAGCGTGTTGCCTGCATCAGCCGGACGCGCTGCTCGAGCCAGCCGCGAAGAACATCGGACTCAACGGCGAGGATGATGACCACGCCCAACACGATGAGTTGGAAGAAGGAGGCGAGGTTGGCCAGGTTCATCGCGTTTCGGATCACCCCGATCATCAGCGCCCCCACGAGGGCATTTCCGATCGTGCCCCGGCCACCCAGAAAGCTGGCTCCGCCAATGATCACCGCAGCGATGGCGTCGAGCTCGGCCAGTGCCCCAAACGTCGGAGCGCCGGCGTTGGTCCGGCCCATTGTGAGGACGCCGGCCACCCCCGCGGCCAGCCCACTCAGCACGTAGACCGAGATCAGCACCGAAGACGTTGGAATGGCAGTTCGGCGTGCTGCTTCCGGGTTGCCTCCAACCGCGTAGATCCAACGTCCCCAAACCATTCGGGTCGTGAGCAGCCAGACAAGGAGGGCGGTGCCAACGACCACGATTGTCGAAACCGGAATCCAGCCGAGCATCGACTTTCCTCCGAGGGTCAGAACAACCTCAGGCGCTCCCTGGATCGGGCGCCCGTCGGAGAGCCAGAGCGCGACGCCCCGCACCAGCGTCAAGGTGGCCAGCGTCACGATGAACGGATGCGGGATCCTGCCCTTGACGTAGAGGAATCCATTGACGAGGCCGACAACAAGTCCGGTGACCAGCATGATCATGATGGTTCCCGCCCCTGAGCCATTGGACTGGTAGACGAGAGCGCCAACGACCGTCGCCAAGGCCAGCGTCGATCCAACCGATAAATCGATTCCTCTTGTGACTATGACCAGCAGTTGGAAGAGAGCCAGCACCGCGATCACAGCGGTCTGGGCGAGCACGTTGCCGATGTTGCGCGTTGTCAGAAAGACCGGACTGATCACAGCGATGATGAGAATGAGGATGGCGAGGATCAGGACCGGTCCCGCTTTCAGAAACCACAACGCCAACCCCAGAGATCGATCGAATCTGGCTCTTTCCACTATCTCAGTGGCTTCGGGATCGGATGAATCTGTAGGACTCTCGGGATGGGACGCATTCGCGGCGGTCTTTCCGGCGCTGGGGCCAGTGTTACGGAGATCAGGCTCCCATGATCCGGCTCCCGTCCTGTCACCCACTTCGATCCTCCACCTTCGAATGCATGCCAGCGATGAGAGTGATCGGGTGTCTAACGCCAAATTGGTCACTCTCGGACCCGCCGGGGTAGCATACGGGCTTAAACATAGGATGTCTAGTTGTCAAACAGGAGGAGAACGAGGACATGTCGGCGCCCCTGACTGAGGCGGCGATTCGCCAAATTCGCGAGATGATCGCCAGTGGCGCCTTGGCGCCCGGGGCCAAGCTCCCGTCGGAGGCCGACCTCGCGGAGGATCTGGGAGCATCCAGGAACACGTTGCGTGAGGCTGTGCGAGGGCTGGTCACCGCAGGGGTTCTCGATGTTCGGCGGGGAGATGGGACGTATGTCACCAGTCTGCGCCCGGAGCAGCTCCTGGAGGGCATCGGTGCGGCAGCCGAGTTGATGGCCGATGGCTTTTCGCTCGAACTGATCCAGGTTCGTCGGATTCTCGAACCTGCCGCCACCGCGATGGCCTCGCTGCGCATCGACGAAGAGACGATCTCCAAGCTGGAGATATTCCTGCAGAGAATGCGGGCTTCGGAGACAGAGGAAGAGCTGGTCCAGGTCGACAGCGACTTTCACGCTGTTGTCGCCTCTGCTTCCGGAAATGAGACCCTGGCATCGATGCTGAACGGGGTATCCACTAGGACGATGCGTTCGAGAATCTGGCGCGGTGTCATCGATGCCGATTCCAAGGCACAGACCATTGCCCAACATGCCGCAATCCTCGACGCACTGACTCGAGGCGATCCGGTGTTGGCCGAAGCCGCAGCGCTGGTCCACGTCGCCACGACTGAAGACTGGTTCCGGCGCATGATCGGCGGGCACGTGCCTGATGACCGCAGCAGATCCCGGCGCTCGCTGCCTGTGGCGTAAAGGGCTCCGCGGACTCGGACTCGGACTTGGGGTCGGGTCCGGCTATCGGCCCAGCCAGCCGCCATCCACGGTGAGGATTGCGCCATGGATGTAGTCGGAGGCAGCCGATGAAAGGAAGACCGCTGCTCCCGCCAGGTCGGACGGTGCTCCCCAGTGCCCGGCAGGAATTCGCTCCATTATCGCCTTGGCCCGGACCGGATCGTCCTGGAGCGCTTTGGTGTTGTCCGTCGCCATGTATCCAGGGGCGATGGCGTTGACATTGACTCCTTGGGACGCCCACTCGTTGGACAACGCTCTGGTGAGGCCGGCGATCCCACTCTTGGCCGCGGTATAGCTGGCCACGTTGATACCACCCTGGAAGCTCAACATCGAAGCTATGAAAACGACTTTGCCTCGCCCACGGTCGATCATCGCCTTCGCGAGCCCTCGGGTGAGGACGAACGGAGCACTCAGGTTGGTCTCCAGGACCTGGTCCCAGTCTTCATCGGTATGGTCGGTGGCGGGGTTGCGGCGAATGGTCCCGGCGTTGTTGATCAGGATGTCGACCTTGTGGTCGTTGGCGGTGAGCCAATCCACAAGCTCATGGGTATCGGCGCGTCGGGCAAAGTCGCATCTGCGGCCAACAAAGGATCGTCCCTCTTGCTCGACCAGTCCCTGGATCTCTGAGCCCTCTGACTCCTGTGTCGCCGACACCCCGATGATGTCAGCGCCGGCACGTGCCAATCCGAGGGCAATTCCCATCCCCAAACCTCGTTTGGCACCGGTGACAAGGGCGGTCTTGCCTTGGAGATCGAAAGCGCTTGGCATCTTGTGTTGCTCAGATGGTCGAGAGGTAGCTGGCGAGTTTGGTTAGGTCCTCGACCAGCGGCCGCTCCAAATCAGGGGTGAGCCGGTCCTTAAAGATCGTGGTGCTGACGGCATAAGCCCCCTGACCGCTTCGTCCGGGGACGGCGACAGCGAGGCAAACCACGTTGGCGGCGGCCTCCTCGTCATCGATGGCGTATCCACGCTCCGATGTTGCCTTAAGGTCAGCGATCAGGCTTTCGAGAGTGGCGTGTGACCGCAGGGTGAGCTGTCGAAGCGGCTCGACCAATATCTCCTCGAGGGCGGGCCGCTCGAGAGCGCTCAGCATCACCTTGCCTAATGCGGTGCACGTCGCAGGCAGACGTTTGCCGACGATCGAAGTCAGGGTGATCGGTTGGTTGCCGTCGTGTCGGGCGAGGTAGAGGACATCGGGGCCATTCAACATCGCCAACTGTACGGTCTCCTGAGAGGCGGTGGCCAGGGCGGGCACGAATTCCCGAAACCTCTGAACGGGATCCTCGTGACGGAGAAATGCAGACGCCAGGTCGACCAACGTTGGCCCGAGTGCGTAGCCCCCACCAAGCCGGCGGACGAGACCCGTCTCAGTCAGTGCCGACAGGATGTTCAAGGTTGATGACTTGGGCAGTGCGAGCTTCCGGGACAACTCGCTGATCCGGGGCGGGTCGCCTTCGGCGGCGGCGATCAGGTTCAAGACCGCTGCGGCGCGAACGACTGCCGGCGCCGAGGTCCCGGGCGTTGCGTCAATCGCCGTCATTCACCTGAGCTCACGAGCAACTTCATGATGTCTTCGCCGCTTGAAAGCCGTTCGATGGCAGCCGATGCCTCGGAGAGCGGCATCACATCAGTGATCAGCGCCTTTGCGGGTATGACTCCGATGGTCAGGAGACGGATAGCTTCCTCGAAGTCGGTCCGCTCGTACACCCGGGTGCCGACAATCTCGAGCTCCTTCCAAAACATCTGGAACAAGTTGAAAGGCTGGGGATCGGGATGAATCGCAACGATCACACCCCGCCCCCGGACTGCCAGGACCTCGGTCAAGGCGGCTACGCCCTCAGAAGACCCTGAGACCTCGAATGCGAAATCGGCCCCTTTGCCTGCAGTCCATTCGTCGACCGCGGTCTTCAGGTCCTCGGATCTGGGGTTGATTACATGAAAGCCGAGCCCGGTCGCGAACTGGGCCCGGAACGGGTTGACCTCCGAGATGATGACCTGGGCGTCGTGGTGTCGGGACACGAGTGCGATGAGGATGCCGATCGGGCCTCCCCCGAGGACCACAACCTGGCTTTTGCTTGCCAAGCGAGCACGGCGCACATCGTGGACCGCGACCGCCACTGGCTCGACCAGAGCAGCGGCTCGCAGATCGAGTTCAGAGGGGATGCGGACGAGCAGGCCGGCCCGCACGTTCCATTTCTCTTGCAATGATCCCGGGGAGTCGATCCCGACAAAGTTGAGGTTATGGCAGACGTGCGAGTATCCGGCTTCGCACGCGGGGCATTGCCCGCACCAGTCCAGTGGCATCACCGTGACCCTGTCCCCTTCGGTCCAGCCCTCCACGCCGGCACCCACCTCGGCGATGATTCCCGACATCTCGTGGCCGATAGGCCAGGGCGAGGTGATCCGGTTGTCCATGGCGCCGTGAGCAATTTTCAGGTCGGTGCCGCAGATACCGGTATAGGCGACCGTGATCTGCACTTCGCCGTCACCAGGTCGCGCGACCGGAAGGCGTATCGCTTCGAACTCCCCGTTCTGGTGGTATTGGACTACTAGTTGGTCGATGATGCGGGCCCCTGATGTTCAGTAGAGTGTAATGTCGCCAGCATACTGAACAGGAGGTGCTGGTGGCGGCTCACCCCAAGGCCAGGATTCTGGCGAGAATCAGTGCTGACGGCGTGGTGCCAGTCTTCTATGACGGCGACATCGATTTGACGAAAGAGGTCGCTAGCCGGCTGGTTGCTGGTGGTCTCTCGACACTGGAGTTCACCAATCGCGGCGACGGCGCGGTCGCTGTCTTCGCCCAGCTTGTGCAGTGGGCGCACTTGGAATTGCCGGCGCTTGCGATTGGCATGGGATCGGTGATCGAGGCAGGCACCGCGGGTCAGGCGATCGACGCCGGCGCCGATTTCGTGTTCGCCCCCTCACTCTCGGCCGAGGTAGCAGCGGTGTGCCACGCCCGAAATGTCCCCTACATCCCGGGTTGTGGGACTGTCACCGAGATCCTGGCTGCTTACCGCTTGGGCTGCGACCTGGTCAAGTTGTTTCCCGCCGGGTCGCTCGGGGGTCCGACCTTTCTTAGCTCCATCAGGGCGCCCTGCCCCTGGATACAGGCTGTTCCGACAGGTGGAGTCGAGCCGACTGTGGATTCGATGAAAGCATGGTTCGACGCCGGGGCCCCGGCGGTGGGAATGGGCTCGAAGCTGTTGCCCCCCCAGATGATCGCGGATGAGGATTGGAGTGGCCTCCAGGAGAGAATCGTGGCCACGGTTGCCGCTGTGAAGACGGCTCGGGCCGGGGAGTGAGCCCAGTGACCCTGGCAATCAAGAGCCCCGAGAGCTGTCGATGGGATTGTGTGGCTCTCGGTGAGGTGATGCTTCGACTGGATCCCGGAGAAAGCAGGGTGCGAACTGCGCGCTCGTTTCGGGTGAGTGAAGGGGGAGGGGAGTACAACGTCGCCCGGGCGCTGAGCAAGGTGTTTGCTCTACGGACTGCTGTGGTCACCGCACTCGTCGACAACGAGGTCGGCCACCTGGTGGAGGACCTGATGATGACCGGAGGCGTCGACCTCCGACATGTGCGGTGGGTGCCCCATGATGGGATCGGTCTCGAATCCCGTGTTGGCCTGAACTTCACGGAGAAGGGCTATGGGATTCGTCCGGCGCTCGGCGTGTCAGACCGGGCCCACACCGCAGTCTCTCAGCTAAGGCCGGGGGACATCGATTGGCACCAGATCTTCGACGTTGAGGGCGTTCGCTGGCTGCACACAGGTGGGATCTTCGCGGCCCTATCTGAGGGTACGGCCGAGGTCGCCCTCGCGGCAATGCAGGCCGCCAAGGCGTCGGGCACGGCCGTTTCCTACGACCTGAACTATCGCCCTTCCCTTTGGAAGCCCCGCGGTGGCCAGGCTGCGGCGACGGAAGTCAATCGGCGTCTTGCCCGATACGTCGATGTGATGATCGGCAATGAGGAGGACTTCACAGCCGCGCTCGGGATCGAGGTCGAAGGAGTCGACGAGGAAATCTTGACCATCGACACCTCCAGCTTCGAAACCATGATCGGTCGAGCGGTCGAGGAATTCCCGGACTTCGCAGTGGTCGCAACCACGCTTCGTGTTGCCAAGAGCGCAGGGTTCAACGATTGGGGAGCGATCCTCTTTGCTGACGGCGAGTTTCATCACGCTCGAGTGCGGGAGGATCTTCAGATCTATGACCGGGTCGGCGGGGGAGATGGATTTGCCAGCGGGGTGATCTGGAGCTTCCTCGAAGGAAGGAGCGCGGAGGAGGCCGTCGAGATCGGAGCCGCTCACGGAGCGCTAACGATGACGACGCCAGGCGACACGTCGATGATGACCGCCTCCGAAGTGCTCAGAGCGGTATCAGCTCAAGGAGCGCGCATCGTCAGGTGAGTACGACGATGGCTCATGAGGCCGGCTTGCGGAACACCCACTGCTCGACATTGATCCGGCCCAAGGTGAAACCGGCCTCGCAAAGGGTCAAGTAGAGGTGCCACATCCGGCGAAACCTCTCGTCGAGGTCGTGCTCGCTCTGGATGCGATCCCAGGACTCAGTGAAGTTCGCTCTCCATGCGGCGAGGGTTCGGGCGTAGTCGGGGCCGAACGTCTCGATCTGCTCCACCTCGAGACCGGCATCGGCGCTGAGGCGGCGAAGCACCTTGGGGGCCGGCAACTGTCCGCTCGGAAATATGTACTGCTGGATGAAGTCTGATCTACTCCGATATCGCTCCCAGTAGGGGTCGGCGATGGTGATGATCTGCATCGCGGCCAGGGCTCCCGGTTCCAGGCGTGCGAAAATGGTCTGGAAGAGATCAGGCCACTGCCTCTCGTCGATCGATTCGATCATCTCGATTGAGACCACGGCATCGAAGGTCCCGGTGGTGCTCCGGAAGTCCTCGATCCGGATTTCAACTCTGTCGGCAAGGCCGGCGTTGGCGATGCGCTTCTCTGCGTACCCGGCGTGCTCCTTGGCGAGCGTGATTCCAACCAAATCACAGCCGATCTCGATCGCCGCGTACTCGGCGAACCCTCCCCAGCCGCATCCAACCTCGAGCACTCTCATCCCGGGAGCGAGTTGAGCGTGCTCGGCGATCGTTCGGTACTTGTGCCGTTGTGCCTCTTCCAGAATCTGTTCTGGACTTTGGAACCGGGCCGATGAGTAGGTCATCGTCGGGTCCAGCCAGGATGCGTAGAAGTCGTTGCCCAGGTTGTAGTGCTCGTTCATGGTGCGCACTCGTGAGTGGCGCCGGTCGGGTCGAATCCGCTGCCATACCCGCCGGATCGGACTGGTCGCGACTGCCAGTGGATGGTCGAACCACGCCTTCTGGTTGGCGAGACCCCAGGCGATGAGTCGGTCCAGATCGCTGGTGTCGATCCGCCCGCTCATGTACGCCTCAGCGAATCCATTGAGCCCTTCTCGAAGGATCGCCAGGATCGCCCCGAGGTCTCGGATCGAAATGTCGGCGATGGGATGGCCGTGGCCGATTGTTACCCGATCTCCGGTCGGCATCTCGACCTCGAGGGCTCCCTCCCTCGCCAGACGGCGGAAGATCCACAAACCGCATGCCATCATCGGTGTCATCGCACACTCCTGAAGGTGTCGACCACCGTGACGCTATCTAACGGCGGCATGGGACGTCTGTGGAATCTGGCACCCTTGAACCAAAGGCGAACTGCTTCCCAGTGAATCCCGCCGACCACCTTCAGGGTGAGCAGAGGGTGGCTCCAGAACAGTCGCATCAGGTTGAGGTCGGTGAGAGGGATGCGGGTCAGGGAGAGGCCAGCCCGTAGGAAGTGGCCGTTGTCGTCGCCTTGACTGATTCCCAAAGACAAGTGCTCTCCAGGACGGGTCATTGAGAACGAGTAGTTCGAGTCCATGTCGTTGAACGGCGAGACGTGGAGGTGCTTCTCGAACTCGTGACTCAGGTCACGGCCGTCGATGGGCACGACATAGGAGTGCTTGTCCCCGAAGGTGTTCCTGACTTCATGGACCACCGCCATGAGCCGGTTCTCGAGGTCGTAGCAATACCAGACGCTGATCGGGTTGAAGACATATCCGAGCACTCTGGGATAGGCGAGGAGGTCGATCCGCCCCCCGTTGAGCTCGACTCCTGCCCGAGCCAGGATCTTCACCACCCAGGCTCGCAAGGACGTCCCGTCCTCCGCTCCATGGTCGCGCCTGTCGATCGAGAAGAGATTGAAGCGGTCGAGGGAGAACAATCTCAGGCTCCGGTCGAGTCGGTCCAGCTCGTCGATGTCCCAGAGCCCGTAGTAGACCCGGTACTTGAAATCGTGATGCACCGGTCTGAGACGGGTGTGTCGGACCGTGCCCCTGTAAAGGGCCGAATGAAATCCGCTCACACCAGGGCTCCGATCCGGTCCGGGGGTAGCGACGAGCTCATCGGTTCGAAGGAGCCCCACCATGGCGGAGGGCTGCCCAATGCCGCGGCCACATTGAGCCCCGCCTGAAGGCCGTCCTCATGGAAGCCGTAGCCGCAATAGGCGCCCGCAAACCAAGTTCGCCTGGCCCCTTGGATCTTGGCCAACCTTCGCTGTGCATCCACAGTTCGGTGATCGAATTGGGGATGTGCATAGTCGAACCGTCGGTGAGTCAGTGAAGGATCCGGATCCTGGATCGGGTTGAGCGACACAAAGAGTTGCTTTCCGGTGTCAAGGCGCTGCAGCCGATTCATCCAGTAGGTGACCGAGGCAACTCTCGACCCGCGATCTGCAGGGGAGACCATGGCATTCCAACTCGACCAGACCCGGCGCCGGGTTGGCATCAAGGAGGGGTCACTGTGGAGCACCGCATGGTTCGGCTCGTATCGAATCTCTCCGAGCACGTTTCGCTCGGTGTCCGTTGCGTTCCGACCGAGGATTGCCAGCGAGTGATCGGAGTGAGTTGCCAACACCAATTGGTCGAAACTCTCCCGCCGGCCGTTGGCTGTTATCTCAACGCGATCCTCATGACGCTCGACCAGGGTGACAGGGGTTGCAACCCGGACCCTGTCCTTGAACGGGTGGGCGAGGCGCCGTACGTATTCCCGGCTTCCGCCGGACACCGTCCGCCACAGGGGTCTGTCGGTGATGCGGATCAATCCGTGATTGTTGAGGAATCTGAGGATCGAGACCGCAGGGAATTTGCGGATCTCGCTCTGGCGGGCTGACCAGATCGATGCCGTCATGGGCAACAGGTACTCCTCGAGAAAGGCGGCACCGAACCCATGGCGAGTGAGCAACTCATCGATGGTCTCGTCCTGTCTCGGCCTCAACTCGGAGCCGATCCTCCGAAACCGCATGATGTCCGAGATCATCGATCGATAACTTGCACGGAGAAGGTTGGTTGGCTGGGCGACCAAACCTCTCGCGCTGGCGGCGTACTCGAAGGATTTGCCCATGGAGAAGGCGAAGGACATGTCGCTCCCCTCGGTGTTGACTCCCAAAGCGGAGAAGAGCCTGGTGAGATGCGGGTAGGTCACTTCGTTGTAGACGATGAATCCTGTGTCGACCGGCACCGCCCCACTCGGGGTTTCGACCTCGACCGTGTTGGAGTGACCACCAAGCCGCTCGTCCGCCTCATAGACCACGATTTCGTTGTCCCGGTGCAAGGCCCAAGCGGCGCCCAGCCCTGAGATGCCTGCACCGACCACGGCAATTCTCTGTCCCACGAAGGTAGTTCGGAGCGGTCCCGCGGAGCGGATGACAAAATCGCGCGGTGTTCCGCCATCCGTCCAGGCGCCCCATTCCGAATAGTTGCCTATGAGACTTCAAGAGCAGAGAACGGTCTTGCGCGGGCTTGACGAAGTGTTCGCCTACACCGCCGACTTCTCCAATATCGAGAACTGGGACCCCGGGGTGGCTCGGTCGGCCAAGGTCGGCGTGGAAGCGGTAGGGGTGGGCACCCGGTTCGATCTCGACGTGAAGTTCGGATCGCGGATAGTCCCCATGACCTACGAGGTGACCGTTTACGAGCCGCCCAAACGTGTGGTGCTCGTTGGCACCGGTGACACCGTCGGCGCGATCGATGAGATTCGGTTTTCGTCCCAGAATGGCCGCACGATCATCGACTACACCGCAGACATCGAGTTTCGGAACTTCATTCGATTCCTGACCCCGTTCATGGGCTCGACGATGCGGAAAGTCGGGGAGAGGGCACTCGACGGGCTGGTGACCGCCCTCGACGGATGAACAAGCTGTCGATCGCAGGGTTCACCAACCTCGGGTTTCAACTTCACTCACGCTCCTTCGAGCCTGTAGGCGCGGACTTGACCAGCAAGACCGTGCTGATCACCGGCGCCAGCGGTGGGTTGGGAGAGGCGGCCACGGTGGCTTTGACCGGTCTCGGGGCCCGAGTCTTGGCGGTGGGCAGGGACCGGGCCAAGCTCGATGCGGTTGAACAACGAACCGCCGGTCGGGCGGTTGGCATACAGGCTGATCTTTCGTCGATGTCCGAGATCCGAAGTCTGGCGACCAAGGTCTCCGATGCCGAGCCGAGTCTGGATGTACTGATCAACAATGTCGGGGTGTTACTGAACGAGAGGTTGGTGACTGACGAGCGCATCGAGGCCACCCTCGCCACCAACCTTGCCGGCCACTTCCTGCTCACCAACCTGCTGATGCCCCGGCTCATCGAGTCAGCTCCGTCGAGAATCATCAATGTCAGCTCGGGAGGGATGTATTCGGAGAGGATCCATCCTGGGGACCTCCAGTACGAGAAGGGCGAGTATCGGGGAGCCTCCGCCTATGCGAGGACGAAACGAGGCCAGGTGATCCTCAGCGAGATGTGGGCCGAGCAACTCGGAGGGACCGGGGTTGTATCGCACGCCATGCACCCGGGATGGGCTCGCACCGCAGGAGTCGAGAGGTCACTGCCCTCGTTCAACAAACTAATGAGGCCGCTGCTGCGCACGCCGGCGCAGGGAGCCGACACCATCGTCTGGCTGGCAGCCGCCAATGAACCAGGGTTGACCAGCGGGCGGTTCTGGTTCGATAGAGAAGTGGTACCTACCCACCTCACGGAGTCGACCCGCGAAACCGCCAAGGAGCGACAGGCTTTGTGGGATGGCCTGGCCGACCTGACGGGATTCACACCACCGCGTTACGGCGGATGATTTCCCGGTAATAGGAGGCGCTCAGCTTGGGGGTGCGCTTCTGGGTCTCGAAGTCAACATGGTGTATCCCAAAGCGATTGCTGTATCCGAAGAGCCACTCGAAATTGTCGAGGAGGCTCCAAAGGAAGTACCCGCGAACCGGAACGCCCTCAGCCGTAGCCCTTTGCAACTGTCCGAGGTAGCTCCTCAGGAAGGTCACCCGATCGGTGTCGTTGACGCTGCCGTTCACAGCGACCTGGTCTGATGTAGAGCAGCCGTTCTCCGTGACATAGATCTCTTGCGGATTCCAGACGTCGTGGAGGAGCTTGGGTCCCCAATACAACGACTCGGGTGTGATTCGATGCCAAATCGCGGCGAGAGGGTGCGACGCCGAGAAGGGGATCACCTCATAGCCAGGCTCGGCTTCGGTGGCCCGTACGTACTGGTTCACCATGTAGATGTTGACTCCGACGAAATCGACGGGGCTTCCGATCGTATGCATGTCGTTGTCAGTGAACCTTGGAGCGTCGGGGCCTGCGGCTTCCAGGTAGGCACCGGGGTAGGCGCCTTCGAGGATCGCCGTGAGATATCCGGCGTTGAGCTCGCGTAGGGCAACTTCTGCAGCGCGAACGTTCTCCGGGGTCTCGATGACGGGGGCGACCACATTGAAGTTCTCCGCCGGGCCCACCTTGGTGTCTGACCCTCCACCGGCTCGAATCGCTTGCACGGCAAGACCGTGAGCCAGGATGACGTGGTGCCGGACCTGGTTCAGCTGAGCGGCGGGCAATATGAGTCCGGGTGCGAAGGTCCCATTTCCGTAACCGTTCCCAACCACCAGGGACCCCTCGTTGATGGTGAACAAGTGCCGAACCCGGTCGCTGAGGTGCTCGGCGATGAAGCCTGCGTATTCGGCAAACGCCTGCGCCGTGTGTCGGTTCTCCCATCCACCGCGGTCCTGCAATGCCTGTGGCAGATCCCAGTGATAGAGCGTGGCAAAGGGTTCGATTCCATTTGCGAGCAACTCGTCCACAAGCCGGTTGTAGAAGTCCAGTCCCTTTTGGTTCGGCTGGCCGGTGCCCTCCGGGAAGATCCGCGGCCAGGAGATCGAGAACCGATAGGTACTGGTTCCCAATGACTTCATCAATGCGACGTCTTCGCGGTAACGGTGATAGTGGTCGTCGGCTACGTCCGCGTTGTCGTCGACCAGCATCTGGTCCGATGTCCGCACGAAGGTGTCCCAGATCGAGGTGCCACGACCGTCCTCGTTGACGGCGCCCTCTATTTGGAAGGCGGCTGTGGCAGTGCCCCATCGGAACCCGTCTGGGAATGTGCGCTCGGCGGGAACCTCCTGGGACATGGTCACGACCGGCGAGAGGGTAGAGAAATGGCGGAGCATGGCTCGAAACGAAGCGGCACCTAATAGTGTCCGGAAAAAGAAAGGCTCATTGAGTGACACTTCAGGTCTCGAGGGAAACTAACTGGTATGGGTCGACGGCGGCGGAGGTGGCGGCGGCGCTCGAGGTCAGCCCCGAAGTCGGTCTGACTCAGGCCGAAGTAGGCAGCCGCCTCGAAAGGTACGGTTCGAACCGGCTGACCGGGGCAAAGAAGGAATCTGGTTTCCAGGCCTTTCTTCGCCAGTACCAGGACTTCATGCAGATCATCCTCCTTGCCGCAGCTGTCATGAACCAGCTGGTGACGGGAGACACCGCTACGACCGTGGTCTTGGCTGGGCTCACACTTTTCAATGCTGTCATCGGCATGCGCCAGGAGTCGAAGGCCGAAGAGAGCGTCGCCGCTCTCGCCTCGATGCTGAAGACGATTGCTCGAGTCCGGCGCGATGGCCAGGTGCTCGAAGTGCAGGCCGAAGAACTGGTGCCCGGGGACATTGTGTTGATGGAGGCCGGCAACCTCGTCCCAGCGGATGGCCGGATCATGGTTGCTGCAACCTTGGAAATCGAGGAAGCCGCCCTGACCGGTGAGAGCCTGCCCGTGGGGAAGAGCATCGACCCGGTGCCAGGAGACGAGGTGGCACTCGGCGACCGCATTTGCATGGGCTATATGAATACCTCTGTCACCAGGGGTCGTGGCGAGATGATTGTCACCGGCACCGGGATGAGCACCGAAGTCGGCCATATCGCCGACTTGCTCGCCAACACCGGCACGGACAAGACGCCGCTCCAGAAGCAACTCGACGCACTCTCCAAGATCATCGCCACCATCGCTGCCGCGGCCCTGGTGATCGTTGTATTGCTCGGACTTTCCGCGGGCCAGTCATTCGACACGCTCTTCATCACCGGCGTTGCACTGGCCGTGGCGGCCATCCCGACCGGTTTGCCCGCCGTCGTGACCGCCTTGCTTTCGATTGGGACCCGTGAGATCGCCCGTCGGAACGCAATCGTCAAGCGCCTCCCCGCAGTCGAGACATTGGGATCGACGTCGGCAATCTGCTCTGACAAGACAGGGACTCTGACCTTGAACAAGATGACCGCCCGGGAAATGGCGATTCCGGGCGAGAACGTCTTCAGGGTGTCGGGTGAGGGCTATTCGACCGCCGGCGAGATCAAGCATGTTGGTGGCGAGAACTTCGATCTCGACCCGTACCTGCTCCCGATGGTCCTCTGCGCCGATGCGGTTCTCGACGGGGAAAGCCTGATCGGAGATCCCACCGAGGGGGCTCTGATCGTGCTCGGCGCCAAGGGGGGATTGGACATCGACCTCACCCGATCGACATACCCCAGGGTCGCGGAGGTCCCCTTCGACTCGGACTACAAGTTCATGGCCACCTTTCACGAGATGGAGAGCCAAGAAGGTTCCGCAGTGATCCGTTGCTATGTCAAAGGCGCCCCCGACGTTCTCATCGCCAAGGGTGGCTCATATCTCAGCCCTGACGGGAAGAAGGTGCCCGTCACCGACGAGAACCGCCATCTCGCTCTGGACGTCAACGAACGAATGGCCGGCTCGGGTGAACGGGTCATGGTGGTGGCGCAACGAGATTTCGACCCGGGTTCGTTCGACCCGAGAGGGAATCTGATCGATCTGGTTCGCGATCTCACCTTGCTCGCCATGGTGGGGATCGTCGACCCGCCCCGAGCCGAGGCCAAGGCTGCCATCGCCAAGTGTCACGACGCTGGGATCCAGGTACGGATGATCACGGGCGATCACGCCGTCACCGCAGCCGCCATCGCCGGGGAGCTCGGCATCGAAGGTCGTGCGATCACGGGTGCTCAGTTCGCCGCGATGACTGATGGGGAGCTGATCGAACAACTACCAGAGATCGGCGTGATCGCCCGCGTTGCCCCCGAGGACAAAGTGCGCCTGGTCCGGATGCTGCAGCAATCCGGCAACGTGGTTGCGATGACCGGTGATGGGGTCAACGACGCTCCCGCCCTCAAGGCGGCGGACATCGGGGTGGCGATGGGGATCACCGGAACCGAGGTCTCCAAGGAAGCTGCGGTGATGATCCTCACCGACGACAACTTCGCCACCATCGTGGGAGCAGTCGAATACGGGCGTTCCCTCTACGACAACCTGCTCAAGTATCTCCGCTTCCAGATGTCGACGCTGGTCGCCTACATCGCGGTGTTCATCGGCGCCGGGATATTTGCCGTTGCCGGTGGGATTCCTTTGAACCCACTTCAGATCTTGTGGCTCAACATGGTCATCGACATTCCGCTGGCGATCGCCCTCGGATTCGACGAGCCGACGCCCGGGCTGATGAAGCGTTCTCCGCGCCCTGTCGGAGCACCCGTCCTCTCGTCGCGAAATTGGGTTCGGCTGTGCGTACAGGGCTTCGTGATGACCGTAGGCACACTCGCTGTCTATCAGATAACAGAGCCGGAATACGGCGCGTTGGTTGCGTCGACGATGCTGCTCACCACGCTCTCGCTGTTCCACCTCATCGCCGGCTACATGGCCAGGGACCAGGAGAACACGATCTTCGATAGGGCGAGCCTTCCCGGGTCGACTCAACTCCGTCGCTACGGAATAGCTCTTTTCGCCATCGTCGCGGTCACCGGCCTTGGGTTCTTACAGCGGATCTTTGGGACCGTGGAGCTCAGCTTCCAGCAGTGGGCGACATGTATCGGGATCTCGTTGAGCCTCCTCGTGGTCGAGGAGCTGATCAAGTTCTTCATTCGGAGGCGAGGGAGAGCACCGGAAGCCGTTCCGACCTCACCGGCCCTGGCCGTTTAGAGGGTGGAATCCGGTTCCCCTCACCTCGAGACGGGGCCGAACTTCTCGATCAGGAGGCCGTGCCGCAGCCCGCGATCGCTCACAGTGAGCGCCGTCTGACCCAGTTTTTCCATGATGGTCCGGACGATGCAGGCCCCGGCCAGGATGACCTCAGCTCGTTTCGGCTGCAGGCCGACAATTGAGCGTCGTGCCTCTGCGTTCATGCCGCGATACAGGTCGATCTGACGATCGATCTCGGCTATGTCCAGAGTCGCACCCTGGACCAGGTCAGGGTCGTATGCCGCCAACTCGAGGCTGACGGCCGTGATGTTGGTGATCGCCCCGCCCATGCCGACGAGGGCGTTCGGCGTGGCACGGTCGTTGAGGCGATCCAGGTCGGCGGAGATCGCAGCCAAGGCCGCGGTAACTGTCTCGAGATCCACCTCGTGATCGAGTGCGAAGGTCTCGGTGTAGCGGACGGCGCCCACCTGGACGCTGAATCGCTCGATGACCTGCGCTCCCTCGCCGAAGGTGAACTGGCTGCTGCCGCCACCGGTGTCGAAGACCACCAGGGAGCCTGTGCCGAGCCCTAGCCCCGCCTCGACGGCCAGGTAGGCGAGACGGCCCTCCTCCTCGCCCGAGATGACCTCCACTTTGACTCCGGTCCTCGCACGAATGGGCCCAGTCACTAGATCGCGGTTGGGGGCTATGCGGAGCCCGGCGGTCCCCACTGCAGCGATCGCCCTTGCCCCGCTGTCTTTCGCCTCCTCCACCATCCCAATTACGGCGTCGACGGTGCGAGCAATTGCCGAGGGCTGAAACTCTTGATGCTCTTCCAACCCCTCTCCGAGGCGAGTGAGCTCAGCCCGATCGACGACGGCGGCCCACTGCCCGTCCCGTTGCAGTTCGCCGAGATGGAACTTCACTGAATTGGTGCCGATGTCGATCACCGCGTAGCGCGGGCCGGCACCGGCGATCAGCGACCTCAGGCCGGTCGTATAGCTCACGTTCAGGTACTCGCCGAGACCGGCGGCGTCGACAGCCGAGATGACCGAGTCAGGGTGCTCGCCTTCAATGGCGATCGTCCGGACTGTGCGGTCGCCAACGTCGAGGTCGGTCACCTCCGCAATGCAATCGTCCAACTGGTAGCGGACCCTCGTCTTGTGAACCTGCACCGCCTGGAGAACCCTGTCGGCTGCGACGACCTCTTCGAGGAATTGGCTCATCGTGTACTGATCGCGTGCAAGGTCGGGTGCCGGGCGTTCCAGCACGGCGAAGACCTCGAGGACGTCGTTTGCAGGGATCGGGGACCCGACCTTCATCATCGGAGTCCATAGCTCCAACCCGCGGCTGTCGACTTCCTTCAGAACTTTGACGTCGACCAGGTCATCACGGATCTTGACGTTCGCCGCCACCTCACCCACCAAATAGAGATCGTCGCTGGTCTTGGCCTCGATCGGGTCAAGCGCCGAGAAGTAGTCCTCCGCTGTGGGGAAGGACGCGCCGAACGTCCGCCACTCCCACCGGGGCACGATTGTGGCCACTTGCTCCTCTCCTTACGCGGTCTCGGCGGCGTTGACCCCGTCCGGGTCGGCCGCAGGAGGTGAGTGTCCTACCGGCACCGTTGGGATCCGGTTGGTGAAGAAGAGCCCACTCAGGGCGAGCACCGCGAGCACGGAGAGACTGGCGCGCAGCCCTGCGATACGGGCTGCCTCGTTGTCGTCAATGATCGCGTTCACTTGATCCGGGGGGAGCCCGGTCTCTGCCAGGGCAGTCTCCAGCTGTGCGTCGGAAATAAACGGTATGCCGCTGGCGAGCTCGACTTCGGCCTGGTTCGACACCTCGGGAGGGATATCCGGGTTGGCCACGACTCCCTCGAGGAAAGCGGCTGTGAGACCGGCAATCAGTATCGACCCGGCGAGGGCGGTACCGAGCGAGGCACCCAGGTTGGTCATCGTGTTCTGCAAACCACCGACCTCCCCTGTCTCCTCATCGCGGACACCGGAAACGGTCACCGCTCCCAATTGAGAGGCGAGCGCGCCCACCCCGACCCCGGCGAGAAGCATCGGGATCGTCACGATCTCGGCACCGGCGCCGATCTCGAGCGCGCCAACCATGGAGACGATCCCGAAGAACAGGAAGATGAGCCCCCATCGCACCACGGTTCGTGGATTCGCCTGCGGCCTGTACTTGGGAATTCCAACGGCGGCGATGAGGAGGGTGACGGAAAGGGGGAGAAGGCGAATCCCGGTGTCCAAGGCGCTCAGTCCCAGGGCCACCGATAGGAACAGCGGCACGATGAAGAACAAACCGGCTTGGATCAAGAACTGGAAGAAGAACATGATTAGCCCGCCGGCGAGCTGGCGATTCTGAAGCATCTGCGGGCGCACCAATGGCTCACGTCCTCTGGCTATCAGGCGTTCCTCCCAAGCGAAGAAGAGCCAGACGATGAATGAGCCGGCGAGTATGAGCCATACGGTCATGGAGAGCCCAAGCCACTGAGGTGCGTCTGGTTTCGGCTGCACCCATCCCCACGTCCCGGAGCGGAGGACGCCGAAGACCGCGAGGCCAAGCCCGATCGCTGACAGCGCCACGCCTACCAGGTCCAATGGTGGCTGGGGCTCGAGCGGCACATCATGCATCTTCCGGCTCAACGCCAGGATGGCGATCACCAGTACCACTTCGCCTGCGAACACGTAGCGCCACGTCCAGTACGTGGTTACGGCGCCGCCGATCAGGGGGCCTGCGGCCACCGCGATGGCACCGGCGGAGGCGACCAGCCCGTATGCCCGTGCCCTACCCGAGGGCGGGAAGTTGGATGCGACCAGAGCCACGATGGCCGGCATGATCAGCGCGGCTCCGAGGCCTTCGAGGAACGACCAGCCGATGATCAGTACGGTCAAGGTCGGAGCCAGCGCGGTGGTCAATGAGCCCGCTCCGTAGATGATGCAGCCGATGGCGAACGCCTTGCGACGGCCGATCATGCTGCCGATCTTGCCTCCGGTGATCATCATCGTGGCCATCACCAGGGTGTAGAGGGTGATCGCTGTCTGGACGCCGGTGACCGTGGTTCCGACATCCTCGGCCACCTGGGCAATGGACACGTTCATCACCGCGCTGTCGAGGGTCATCAGGAACTGGCCCGTGGAAAGTGTCAACAACACCAGCCCGGCCCCAGCCATCGCTTTCTCGGCTGTGCTCGGGCTTGAAGAGTCGGAGGAGCTCAAGTGGGCTCGGCCCACGGTTCACGGGAATGGATCTTCGCCCAGAGGTAGGACAGAAGGACACGGACGTTGGCCACCACGGGCACCGCGAGGATCGCACCCAGGATCCCGGCAACTTGATATCCGGCGGTGACTGAGATCAGGACGACGAGAGCGGGCAACTGGACCGAATGCCCCATGACCTTGGGGGCGACGATGTTGCTCTCCAACTGCTGGATGAGTGTGTAGGCAATTATGACCAGCAGTGCGAACACGATGTTGTTCATGTCAACGAAGCGGGTCGATCCTTGAACCAGCGCAATGATCACCGCCGGAATGGTGGCGATGATCGGGCCGAAGGTGGGGATGACCTCGAGCAGACCGGCGATCACAGCCAGGAACAGGGCACCGGGAAGCCCTATCAGCCAGACGACCACGAACGTGGTGAATCCGATGACGAGGATCATGATCCCCTGGCCCCGTATGTAGTCATTCCATGACGCGTTGAGCCTTCGACCCAGTTCGAACACTTCCAGCTCGTATTCCTTGGGCACCAGGTTGGCGATGCTCCGGAAGTACCGACTGGAGTCGGCCGTCATATAGATGGCAATGATCAATACAAAAACGATCCCTGAAATGATCCCAATCAGCAGCCCGGCGGCGCCGGCTGCTGCCACCAACGCCTGGGTGAGGGCCCCGAGCCAACGACCCGGATCGAGCAAATCGGCGCTGGTGGACGCCTGACTCGAGGCGTCGCTAACGGCCGAGACAGCAGTGAGGTCAACGCCAAGGAAGTTGGTTGAGGAAAGGCTGGTCGCGACGTTGGTGAGCCAAGTCTCGAAAGAGGCGACGATCTCATGGAAATCGATTTGAGCAAGTGAGCCGATGATCAGGGCCGGGAGTATGAAGACGGCGCCGATGGCGATGGCTGCGGTTGCGAGATAGACCACCGTCACGGCAAGCCATCTTGGGAAGTGAAGCTTGTTAACCAGCCCGCGGAGGATGGGCTCGATCAGGAACGCCAGGAGGGCGGCGACGATGATCGAGTCGAGGACGCCGAACAACAGGAAGAAGCCGAGGGCGACCACCCCAATCACGAGGGCAATGGCCACGAGACGGCGGGTCGATGCTGACCAGGCCTGTCCGCTGATGGGGACCAGCTCCGCTTCTTCGGGCGCGATCTGACCTTGTTGAGCCGGTGGCTGATTCCCTGCGTCGGTCACAGCCGTGAAACGTAGCTGTTGAAGGCCAACAGCGACGAGCAATCACCCAGGTGGTGTGAGCACCGTGTTCACGACGTGGGCTGTGCCATTGCTCCCAATCACGTTGCTCACAGTCACAGTCGACACACCGTTGAGGACGAGCTGGTCGTTGTCCACTGTTATTGCAATGTCAGAGCCCTGTGCGGTGGTAACGGATGACATATCCATCAGGTCGAAGGCGCCCAGGTTTTCATTGACCACGTGATAGAGCAGGATCGCAGCCAGGGCTTCAGGGTCAGAGGGCAGAGGCTCGGCCAACTCGGCGAAAGCGTCATCGGTCGGTGCAAACAGCGTGAACGGGCCTGGCCCGGACAGGGTCTCGGTGAGTCCCGCCGCATCGATCGCTGCTAGCAGTTGACTGAACTCGCCAGCGTCTGCGAGGACCTCGAGGATCCCCCCTGATGGCTGGGGCGTTGTCGTGTCGGGAGGCGCAACCGTCGTCGTGGCGGCGGCCGCCGTGGTCGTGGTCTCGGCGGGCAAGGTGGTGGCGGGCCCGCGGTCGGGCTCGGTCGTCGCAGTGGTGGGCGGGGCCTCACCTGCATCGTTGAGCGCCTTCTGGAAAGCCCGCAACGTGGCGGCATCGACCACACCGGTGGCTGGCACGCCGAGATCGGTCTGAAGCGCCTTGAGGGCGTCCTCCAACTCCCGAGACCAGACACCGTCAACGGGGCCGTCGTAGTAACCGGTGCTGATCAGGATTCCCTGAAGGGCACCGATCTCTGCCGACTGACGCTGACCCAGGGCGGCAGCAAGTGCGGCCTGAGTTGCCGGGTCGACCAACCCGGTCACCGGGAGGCCAGCGTCTTTCTGCAGTTGTTCTACGGCAGCGATCGTCTGCGGCCCGTAGATCCCATCGATGGCGCCGTCATAAAGGCCGGCGGCCTGGAGGTCGGTTTGGAGAGCGGTGACGTAGTCGGAGACCCACTGTGAGGCCTGGGCCTCGTCCTCGATGCAGCCGGCATCGGCGAAGAGGCGAACCCATGCCACCTCGAGGCCATAGGCGGCTGAGGTGAAGTTGACACCCGCCTCGACCACCGTGGTGTTGTCGTCAATGTCGCTGGCGGCGGCGAAAGCAGCCTCGGCGTCCTTGACCGCGTCGATCGACTCGGGCTGGATGATCTCGACCGTGAGACCGGGCGTGGTGTCGGCCGTGACGGCCTCCTGGAACGTGGCCGCCGACTCCTCGACCGCCTCCCGGCCGGGTGCCAGCTCATCTGCGGCATTCTTGACATCACCGACGGTGAGGTCGACATCCTCGAACAGGCCGCCGTAGCTACCGATTGCGGAAACGTATTGCTCGACGTCTGAGCAGAACTGCGCCTGAGCGGCGGCAACGTCGATCGGTTCTTCTTCGGTGCATCCCGAGATCGTGAGTCCGAGGACGACCGTCAGGGCAATGATTGCGAATCTCGATCTCATAGCAGTTCCGTCACCTCAACTCGAAGGATGGCCGTGGATATGTGATGCCAAGCTAATTCCAGGTCGTCGCTATCTGTGTCATCCGGGCTTCCTGTTGGCACGAGCCTCTCCACCAGTGTGTATCTTTCGGGCGTCGCACCACCTAGAGGAGACAAGAGTGCCCTTAATGGACTTGTTCTGGACAATGCTCTGGTTGTTCCTGTTTTTCGCCTGGATCTGGTTGTTGATCACAGTGTTCTCCGACATCTTCCGCAGTGATGATCTGGGGGGTTGGGGGAAGGCGTTGTGGATACTGTTCACAGTCTTCCTGCCCTATCTCGGAGTCCTCGTATACCTCATCGCTCGCGGCGGCTCCATGCAGCAGAGAACCCTTGCCGAACACGCTGCTCGTGAAGAGATGACCAGGGCCTATGTCCAGCAAGTCGCGAGGAGCGGCTCCACGGCCGAAGAGCTCACCCAGCTTGCCAACCTGCGGGACACCGGGGTCATCACCGCCGAGGAGTTCAACCAGCAAAAGGCCAAGCT
>DATDJH010000331.1:0-8813 GCA_036520635.1 Acidimicrobiia bacterium | reverse complement strand
TTGTCTCTCGAAACGCCTCGTGAGCGCCGAGAGCCGGAGCCCTACGGCAACTCATCGTTCCAGGCATTGGCACCGTGCTTGCGCCGGTTGCCGCGGTATCACCGGGCCTAGTCCCTCAACCGCTCTAGATGAGCGCTTCGCAACGTAGATGATAACCAGGGCTTCCCCTGAAGTGGCAGCGAAGTCGACGCCGATACCCGCCCTGTCAGGCCTTTCGCTCTAGGTTCTTGCAGGCACAAAGGAGGACGTGCCATGTCGGAGCTCTCGGTGAGTCGCGAGGTTTCGGTCAGCCCCGCAGCATTGTGGGAGCTGATCACCGATCTCGACCGCTCACCCAACGTGATATCCGCCGTCACCTCGATCGAGCGCCTCGACTCCGGGATGGGATTCGGAATAGGGACTAAATGGCGAGAAACAAGGTTGAGTTTCGGCCGGGAGGCCACTGAGGACCTCGAAGTCACCCACATGGATCCCGGGCGCAGTTACACGGTCGAGACCAATGGCGGTTACCGCTCCGTGATCAGCGTCGATCCGGCACCCGCTGGAAGCGTCATCACCATTTCGTTGGGAACGGAGCCCGCAGGCCCAGTCTCCAAAGTGTTCGCCGGGACGATCGGCAAGCTCTTCGAAGGGGGCACTCGTCAGGCCCTCGTCCAGGATCTCGATGACATCGCGGGTGCCGCCGAGGCCAATCAATGAAGCTGCTACGCGTTGACGTATAGCCCAGGGTCGGATACCTTGACCATGACATGAGTGCTGTTTGCATCACTACGACCATGACGACGGCTAGCCAGCCGAGCGGCTCGGTCGTGTGATCAGCACCCACCAGGACACGACAACGAGATCCGCCCGGCACCGGTGCGGATCTTTTTGATTCAGGCCGGTGTCGGGATTCTCAACCACCAGAGGAACCGAATGAGACACGACCCGGGATCGAGGAACCAAGAATGCCGACGATGAAGATCAGAGTTGGAGTGCTCGGCGCCGGCACCGTCGGGGGCGCCCTGGTGCAGAGACTCCTCCTCGACCGGGATCTGATCCGGCAGAAGGCGGGCGTCGACCTCGAATTGAAGCTTGTCGCCGTGAAGCATCTGGACAAGCCCAGATCCTTCGATCTCCCCGCGGACCGGATCACCGACCAGGCAATGAGTGTCGTCAGCAGCCCAGGCATCGACGTGGTGGTCGAGGCCATTGGTGGTCTCGACCCGACCGGGGACCTGCTGCTCACGGCCCTGAGGTCAGCGAAGCCGGTTGTGACCGCCAACAAGGAGCTGATCGCCACCAGGGGCGAGGAGCTTTTCGAGGCAGCAAATCGGAGCGGCGTGCCCCTCATGTATGAGGCGGCAGTCGGCGGGGGAATCCCGGTGATTCGGCCACTTGCCGAGAGCCTCGCCGGCGAGCGAATCGATCGCGTCAGTGGGATTGTCAACGGGACAACGAACTACATCCTGACCGCAATGACCCAGGACGGTCGCAGCTTCGACGAGGCGCTCGAGGAAGCCAAGGTCCTCGGCTACGCGGAGCCCGACCCATCCGACGACGTCTCCGGAAGGGATGCTGCGTTCAAGACCGCGATCCTGGCCCGACTCGCGTTCGGCGAATGGGTCGCACCGTGGCAGGTGGAGTGCCAGGGAATCGAAGAGCTGAGCCGGGCGGACGTCGAGGCCGCCGCTGCGGCGGGACAGGTGATAAAGCTCATCGGCGTCGCCGAGAGAGTTGGAGACACGGTGTCGACACGAGTTGCCCCGGTCGCGCTCGACGCCGAGCACCCGCTGGCCAGCATCGATGGTGTCACCAACGCCATATATGTGGAGGGGCCCGCCATCGGGCGACTTCTCTTCACCGGCCCGGGAGCCGGTGGCCAGCCCACAGCGTCGGCCCTCCTCGGTGACTTGATCCAAGTGGCATCCCGGCGCAACTGGCAGGGCAAGGCTCCTAGCTATCGGCGCCCTCGCCAGGTCCTACACCGGTAGTTCCAGCCCGGCGACGCCGTGGCTGACCCATCGTGAAAGACTGGCCCGGTCGAGGCTCGACTCCGGTATGCAAACCCACCCTTGAATCTGGCGGCCGGCGAATTCCAGGGACACCATCGGACTCATCGCCGGGTCGGTCCCGTTTTGATCAAAGCGAAGACACAGGCCGGCTTCGAGGACCGCGACCGCCATCTTGTCGTCCACGAAGAAGCCAACCCCTGACATCACGTTCTTCTCAATGACATCATCGAGGGGTGCAAGCTGAGCACGGACCTGTGCCACGAGGTCCTCTGAGTAGGCCACCGCGCGAATCTATCCAACGCTCATCGGTTCCAGTAAGACCACCGGGATGACACGGTCGGTTCGGGTTTGGTAGACGGCGTAGTCGCCATACGCCTCCACGACCAGTGGCCACCAATGAGCCCGCTCCTCGTCATTTGCAGTCCGGGCCCGGGCGTGGGAGTGCTGTCTCGAGATCTGAACCTCTACCGAGGGCGCATCGACCAGATTGAGGTACCAGGCAGGGTGTCGGTCCCGTCCCCCGTAGGAGGCAATGACGACCCAGCCCTCTCCATTCCGCAAATAGAGGAGAGGCACGGTGTGGGGCTGACCAGAGTGCCGGCCGATCGTGGTGAGCAGCAGCATGTCGTTGTCAACCAACCGGCGCCCGACTATCCCGCCGGTCATTCGGTACAGGGCGCGGTGGATACGGGACCTGCGGCGCACTAGTTCGTCCCTCACGCTCGACCACTCCAATCGATCAAGGATTCCGCCACACGATATTCCGACCCCAAAGTCGCTTGACACCGCCCCTTCCGAGTTTGTATGTTCAGTGAACTTTCATGCCTGAACTTGAGTCCCACCGGGGCCAACCCGAACGTCCCAGCCGCCCCAAGGCCACCAAGCACGACTCGCGCCGATCCAACCTGCAGACCACTCTCGATCTCGTGTCCGAGCGCCGGGCCACCTCCCGCGCCGAATTGTCCCGGCTGACCGGCCTAACCAGAGCGGCCGTTTCCAGCCTCGTGAGCGAGCTGATCGACGATGGTCTCCTCCGCGAGATGGGCCAAGGCACGTCTGCCGGTGGGAAGCCACCGACCCTGCTCGCTCTCAATGCCGGGGGTCGCGACATCGTCGTCGTCGATCTCGGCCACCGGCCATTCCAGGGCGCTCTTGTCGACCTCAGCGGGCACATCCGGCTACGGCTCGACTCCCCCGAAACCGACGTGACCGGTCAAAACGCCGTGGACGTCGCCATCGACCTGATCGGCTTGCTTCTCGAGCAGGCAGAGGCCCCAATCCTGGGCATCGGTGTCGGCACCCCTGGTGTGGTCGACGCCGGGGGCATGGTGCTGGAGGCCGCGAACCTGGATTGGCATCGTCTCGACCTCGGAAAGGCAATCTCCTCCCGATACGGGGTCCCGGTTTCCATCGCCAATGACGCCCAGGTGGCGGCGCTTGCCGAGCTTCGGAGACACCCCGGCGCTGGAGAGGATGTGCTGCTCGTCAAGTTGGGCCGGGGCGTCGGCGCAGGCGTCGTGCTCGGCTCTCGCCTTCATCGTGGCGAAACGTCTGCTGCCGGGGAGATCGGGCACATCCAGGTAGTGGTGGACGGCGCACCATGCACCTGCGGTAACTCCGGCTGCCTGGAGACTGTCGCCAGTGTCCCGGCGATCCTTCGAAGCGTGGGAGCGGACCCCGATCGCGACCCGTGGGATGCTCTCGCCTTAGCTCCCGTGTTCGGCGAGGAGCCACTGCGCACTGCATTGCGGGAGGCAGGACACCACCTTGCCGGTGTGCTTGCTCACGCCACTGCCCTGCTCGGCATCACCCGAATCATCATCGCCCCCGAGATCCGGAACGCCGGTGAGGAGTTGATCGACAGTGTGCGCCAAGGCCTCAGTGGTCGCGTGTTGCCTGCAACTGAAGGCCTGATCGAGGTCGAGCTATCGACACTGGGCGGGGATCTGGTCCTTGCCGGCGCCGCAGCCGCAGTACTTACTGATCGCCTCGGCGTGGTGTTGCGATGACCAGCACCATCGGAGTCGACGTCGGCGGGACATCCACAGAGGGGGTCATCGTCGATGTTCAAGGAGCAGTCCTGGCCAGCTCACGGGTGACGACCCGGACCCCGGGAGCAGAAGCTGTCCTCGGCTCGATCGAAGCGGCAATCGAACGCCTCGATTGGGACCTTCCGATCGACGGGATCGGGGTGGGCATGCCAGGGCAGGTGGACAACACGGCAGGCACCGTGCGACTCGCAGTCAATCTCGGCATCGACGACGCCCCCTTCCCATTGGCCGACAGGCTTTCTACGGAGCATGGGTTGCCGGTGGTGGTCGAGAACGACGTGAGGGCGGCAGCATTCGGCGTCTTCGAGAAGCTGCGCCAATTGGGAGACGAGCCCGGAGACCTCGCACTTCTCAGCCTTGGCACCGGCGTCGCCGCCGGGGTGGTCATCGATGGATCGATCCACCGCGGCGCCACCGGGATGGCCGGCGAGATCGGGCATGTCGTTGTTGATCGAAGCGGCTCACTTTGTCGCTGCGGTCAGACCGGATGCCTGGAAACGGTGGTGAGCGGGCCTGCCATCTCGGCGGCATGGAAAGCCGGCGGCGAGCAAACACCGGCCTCATCCCTCTTCGCAGCCGCCGCGGCAGGAGACCAGACAGCATCGGCACTCACCCAGGAGGTCACCTCCCACCTCGCCACAGCCATCCATTGGCTCTTCGCCGCATACGACGTCGACACCATCGTCCTGGGCGGGGGACTGGCTGAGGCCGGCCAGCCGCTACTGGACGCTGTCCGTTACGCTCTGGTGAGGACCGCAGGATCCTCCAACCTTGCAACACGAACTCTCGATCCGAAACGGATCAGGCTCAGCCCGCCCGGTGGCCCTCATGGCGCCCGTGGAGCGGCCTTACTGGCCGCCCGCACATTCGATCTTGCCCTCGCGACCGAAAGCAACCCAACAGGAGGAGAAATATGAAGAAACGGAAGTGGTCGATCGCTCTCGTGGCTCTGGCCATGCTGCTCGCAGCATGCGCCGAGTCGAGTGGCGGTTCCACAACGACGGCCGGTGGGACCGAGGGGTCCACGACTACGGCCGCTCCCAGTGAAGGGTCGACCACGACAGCCGCTGGCTCGGTTGGTGCGACCCCCTACGAGAACCTGAATGCCGCGATGGCCGGCGACTATGCAGGCACCACGGTTGAGATCGTCGCCCAGTGGGCGCCGGACGGGGCCGAGGCGGAGTCTTTTGACGCTGCCCTTCAGCCGTTCCGGGACGCCACCGGGATCGACGTTCAGTGGAACCCGACCGTGGAATACGAGACCGCACTCCAGGTCCGGGTCGATGGCGGCAATCCGCCGGACCTGGCCCAGATCGCCCAGCCCGGCAAGATGGCGCAATACGCCGCAGCCGGCTCGCTGGTCAACCTGAGCGACTGGTTCAATGTCGACCAGCTAACACAGGATCTCTGCTGTGGTTTCGTCGACATGGGGTCGGTGGATGGAAGCCTTTACGGCGTGTTCTGGAAGACCGACGTCAAGTCGATCGTCTGGTACCCGATTCAGGCCTTCGCCGATAACGGCTACGAGCCGCCC
The DNA here is from genome assembly GCA_036520635.1 of Acidimicrobiia bacterium. Taxonomy (GTDB): domain Bacteria; phylum Actinomycetota; class Acidimicrobiia; order Spongiisociales; family ZC4RG35; genus JALYNX01. The sequence continues at coordinate 3,234 of DATDJH010000331.1, read as the reverse complement.
ACCACCTGGGACGAGATGATCGCACTGAGTGATCAGATCGTCGCTGATGGCAATGGAAGCCCATGGTGCATCTCGATCGAGAGCGAAGCAGCCGACGGCTGGGTCGCTACCGACTGGATGGAGGACATCCTGCTGCGCACTGCGCCGCTCGAGACCTACACCGCCTGGTACAACCACGACATCGCGTTCAACGATCCTGCGGTGCTCCATGCCGCCGAGCTCATGCACCAGATCTGGTTCACCGAGGGGTACGCCTACGGTGGCAGCGATTACATCAACGCGACCTTCATTGGCAACACTCAGGACCCGATGTTCGACGCGGCCGGGCCGCAGTGCTGGATGCAGAAGCAAGCAGCATGGATCCCAGGGTTCTGGGGAGAGAACAAGGACTTCACCGACCCCGCCGAATGGCCAAACCAGCCAGGTGAGGACGTTGGGTTCTTCTACTTCCCGCCGATCGACGAGGCCTATGGAAACCCGGTGTTGGGCGGCGCTGACATGTTCGTCATGTTCAACGATCGGCCAGAGGTTCGGGCACTGCTCGAATACCTGGCCACCCCCGAGTCCGCGGCTCCGTGGATCGAGCGTGGTGGCTTCCTCGCCGCCAACAAGAACGTTCCGGTCGAGTCCTACACGTACCCGAACGATGAGTTGGCAACAATGACGGCGAATGCAACCTCCTTCGGCTTCGATGCCTCTGACCTGATGCCCGCCGACGTCGGCGCCGGCACCTTCTGGTCGGGGATGGTCGACTGGGTGGCCGCCAACGGTGAAGGCACCGAGGCGGTATTCCAGGGAATCGAGGACAGCTGGCCGGCCGGCTGACCTCCCGAGTTGGTAAGGTCCCCGGGGGTAACCCCGGGGACCTTTTCCTTTTGTAGGAGGGCACTTTGGCCGAAGTCGTCGACCCGCAGCAGGTAGTCGTGGAGCGCCGCGGCTGGACCGCTGGGCGCGACTTCCTGATCGCTGTCGCCGTGTTCGCCATCCTCTGGCTTGGCTTGCGACTCCTCCGCAACCCGGACACCTTCGCCGGCATGGGCCCACTCGCCGGCAAGCTTGCCCAAGCACTCCTGGCCCTTGCCCTGGGCATCGGCGGGATCTGGGCGGTGTTCATCGTTGTCAACACCCTTGTCGAGCACCTCCCGGTTCGAGTCGCCGAATTCGTGCGACCCTGGGTGTTCGTTCTCCCTGCCCTCTTCGTGGTTGGCGTCTATCTGGTCTACCCGGCCATCCGCACCATCATCCAGAGCTTGACCGAGGTACCCGAAGGCGAGGGTTTCCTGGCCAACTACATCGATGCTTTCACGGATCCCGATGTGCAAATCGCTTTGCGCAACAACGTCATTTGGTTGTTGATCGCTCCAACGGCCTCCGTGATCATCGGGCTGGCGTTTGCGGCTCTTGCCGACCGAGTCAAACGCGAGTCCCTGGCGAAGACCTTCGTTTTCATGCCTCTGGCGATATCCATGGTCGGAGCCTCTGTGATCTGGGGCTTCATGTACGCATGGAAGATCCCCGGCCAGCCCCAGGTCGGCTTGGTCAACGCCGTCATTCAAGGGCTGGGAGGCGAGCCCATAGCCATCCTCCAGCAGGTCCCCTTGAACACCTTCGCAATGATCGTGATCATGATCTGGCTTCAGGTCGGATTCGCCATGGTCATTCTCTCAGCGGCGATCAAGGGCGTACCCGTCGAGTTGACCGAAGCCGCCCGCATCGACGGCGCCTCTGAGCTTCAGAATTTCTTCAAGATCCTGGTGCCTTCGATTCGGGGCTCGATCATCACGGTGTTCACCACGATCGCCATCGCGGTGCTCAAGGTGTTCGACATCGTCTTTGTCCTAACCGGGGGCAACCTCGATACCGAGGTCATCGCCCTGAGGATGTACGACGAAATGTTCCGATTCCGCAACTTCGGCCAGGCGACGGCGATGGCCGTGATCCTGTTCGTTGCGGTGGTTCCGATCATGATCATCAACGTCCGCAACCTCCGGAAGCAAGGCATCGGATCATGACCGCGGTGGCAAGCAAGGCCCCGGGCACGACCACCAAGAGCGGGTGGGCAGTCAAGCTTTCGGTGTTCCTGATCGTCTTCCTGTGGACCATCCCAACCGTCGGGCTTCTGGTCAGCTCCTTCCGCCCTGCTTCAGATGCAACCAGCACCGGTTGGTGGACGGCCCTGTTCAGCCCGTTCGCCACCGAATGGACACTCGACAACTACGCCAACGTCCTGGGCAGAGGCGGGATGTTCGACGCATTTGTCAACAGCTTGATCGTGACCATCCCGGCGACCGTCATCCCGATCACCCTCGCCGCCTTCGCCGCCTACGCCTTTGCCTGGATCAAGTTCCGAGGCCGGGCCTTCCTCTTTGCAGTCGTCGTCGGGCTGCTCGTGGTCCCGCTCCAAATGTCACTCGTGCCGTTGCTCCGCATTTACCAAGCGACTGAGATGACCGGGACCTTCCTTGGGATCTGGCTGGCTCACACCGGGTTCGGGCTCCCGCTCGCCATCTACCTTCTCTACAACTACATCTCCCAACTTCCAAAAGACATCTTCGAGTCCGCATACATCGACGGCGCCACCCCGTTCACCGCATTCACCCGGCTGGTATTGCCCCTCTCTTATCCGGCCCTGGCCGCCTTTGCGATCTTCCAATTCCTCTGGGTCTGGAATGACCTGCTGGTGGCTCTGGTGTTCCTCGGAACCACCTCCGATGTCTCGGTTCTCACGATCCAACTGGCAACCCTCGCCGGTACCAGGGGTGAGGCGATCCATTTGCTAACTGCAGCTGCATTTGTCTCGATGTTCCTTCCGGTCGTCGTCTTCTTGCTGTTGCAGCGGTTCTTCGTCCGAGGCCTCCTTGCCGGCTCGGTGAAGGGATAGCGGAGCAGGTTGTACCTCTGCGGAGCGAGGGGACCGTGCGCCCGTCAGGTCGGGCGAAGCGGGCTGACGTTCTATCGTCCCTGCCCATGAGATTCGGAGCATTCGTCCCCCAGGGTTGGCGTCTCGATCTCGCCGGCATTGACCGGGAACAGCAATGGGCGACGATGAGCGGCGTTGCGATGACATTGGAGACCGCCGGTTTCGAGTCCGCGTGGGTCTACGACCATTTCCACACCGTCCCGATCGCCACCCAAGAGGAGACCTACGAGGCTTGGTCCCTGATGGCGGCACTTGCCGCCGTCACCAGCAGAATCCGACTCGGCCAGATGTGCACCTGCAACTCGTATCGCCAT
>DATDJH010000330.1:0-4530 GCA_036520635.1 Acidimicrobiia bacterium | reverse complement strand
GGTCGGGTGACGCTGGCTTCGGGGTCACGCACATACAACTGCACGACTTCGTCACCATCGCGCGACCCCACGTTTGAAACACGCGTCGTGATAGTGACCGTGTCGTTCCACCCGGCTTGTCCGCCGGCGACTGTCGTTTCCGAGAGCTCGAATGTCGTGTAACTGAGGCCGTGGCCGAATGAATAAAGAGGTCGGGCAGATCCATCGACATAGTCGCCCTTCCAGTGCGACCGCCCGCCTGACACCTTGTGGCCATAGAACACAGGAATCTGACCCACCGTTCGTGGGTGTGACATCGCGAGTTTTCCGCCAGGATTGAAGTCGCCGCTGAGCACGTCCACGATCGCGGCTGCGCCTTCCTGGCCGGGCAGCCCGGCCGCGATTACGGCTCCGGAGCTCTGGTGGGCAAGAACGCTTCCGCACGGCCGTCCTGCGACTAGGACGAGGACTACCGGGGTTCCGGTGCCGACCACCGCTCTGACCAGATCTTCCTGGACGCCAGGCAGGTCGAGCGACAGGCGATCTCGACCCTCGCCGGTGGTGCAGTCCTCTGTGAGCCCTGCCTTGTCCCCCATCACCAGGATCGCCAACTCCGACTCTGCCGCCAAGGCGACGGCCTCTTCGAATCCGTCCCTCGACTCGCCCTGAATGTCACAGCCAGGGGCATAACGCACTTTCTCTCCGAATCGGTCACGAAGTGCGTCTACAACGGTTGGCCCCTTCGGCGTTGGATCGTCGACCTGCCCGTCGTCGGGAAACGGGATGGAAAAGACATTCTCTCGGTGCCGCATCTCCATCAGGGACTCGATGTGCGCCGGATACGTGTAATCACCGAACATGTTGCGAGCGACGTCGGCGTTGGGCCCGATCACTGCGATCGACGACAGGTCGTCCTTCAGCGGGAGGACACCGTTGTTCTTGAGGAGCACCATGGTCTTGCGGGCGATCTGGCGGGCCAGATCCCGGTGGAACGGGGCGTCAACCACCGAGGACGCGTTGTCGGGGTCCACGTTGGGGTTCTCGAACAGGCCGAGCACGAACTTGGCACCCAGGACCCTGCGCACGGCGTTGTCCAGTGTCTCCTCACTGACCGAGCCCGATCGGATTGCCTCCAATAGGGGGTCGCCGAAGCAGTCGGTGCTGGGCAGTTCGACGTCGAGGCCTGCGTTCAATGCGATTGCAGCTGCGTCAACCGCACTGTCGGTCAGATGGTGGTAACTGGCGAGCTGACGTATCGAGAAGTAGTCAGAGACGACCGAGCCGTCGAAGCCCCACTCGTTCCGGAGAAGGCCGGTGAGCAGGTCGCGATCGGCTCCGCAGGGAATCCCGTCCAACTCGTGGTAGCCGTTCATGATCGATTGCAGGTCGGCAGTTTTGACCACGGCTTCGAAGGGATGCAGATAGACCTCGCGCATCTCACGGGCCGGGATGGGGGCGGGTGCCCAGTTCAGGCCTCCCTGTGAGGCGCCGTACCCGACGAAGTGCTTGGCGGTCGCCAGGACGCCTTCGCCCATCTGCTCGCCTTGGAGACCACGGACGAAGGCGACCCCCATCTTCGACACCAGGAATGGGTCCTCACCAAAGGTCTCCTCGGTGCGGCCCCATCGCGGGTCTCGACAGATGTCCAGAACCGGTGAAAGTCCCTGGTGGGCACCCATGGACCGCATCTGCACTCTGACGACGTCGGCCATGGCCTCCGCCAGTGCTGGCTCCCAGGTGTTTGCGACGCCGATCGCCTGGGGGAAGACAGTGGACTCGCGCGCCATCAATCCCGAGCAGATCTCCTCGTGGACGATCGCCGGAATGCCCAGGCGGGTTTCGTTGATCAGGTGCTCCTGGATCGAATTCGCAACCCGCGCCGCGGCCACTGCATCGAGACTGCTCGCCCCCGACACCCTGGTCACCTGCCCCAGGCCATTCCGCAGGAGGTCCCGAGCCTTCTCGGCGGAGAAGGCGCTCCCGTCGAGGATCTGGAAAACCCACACGCTCCCTAGCTGTGCGATCTTCTCGTCCCAGGTCATCCGTTCGAGTAGATCTTCGACTCTTTCATGGACCGGCTGGGCCGGGTCCCGATAGAGCGGCTGTTCGCCGTCAACTGTCAGTGCCGTCATCCCTTGACCCCTCCTGCCGTGAGACCACTCACGATCTGGCGTTGGGCTATGAAGTAGAAGATAAGGGCGGGAATCATCGCCACGGTGGTATAGGCGAGGATCATCGCGGTGTCGGTTACGTATTGCGCAGAGATGTTGTTGATGCCGAGGGGCAGCGTCCATTGCCCCGGCTGCGTGAGCACCAAGAGAGGCAAGAGGAACGCGTTCCAGCTCCCGACGATGGTGAGGACGGCGATCGTGCTCAGCACCGGGCGGGAGAGCGGGAGCATGATGGACCAGTAGAAGCGGAGCGGACCGCAGCCATCGATCGAGGCGGCGTCCTCGAGATCGCGAGGGATGCCGCGAAAGAACGGCCTCAGGATGACGATCGAAAGTGGGAGGCCGAAGGCTGCCTGGGGGAGGGCGAGGCCAAGTGGGTTGTTGAGCAGGCCGGTCTGACGCAAGGTGATGAACAGGGGGAGGATGGCTACCGCGACCGGGAAGAGAAGTCCGAGGGTGAAAAATGCGAAGATGATCTCCCGCCCTCGGAACCGGTAGCGGGCGATGACGAAGGCGGCGAGCGAAGCGGCGGGCAGCACCAGCAGCGTTGCCATCAGTGCGACCAGCACGCTGTTCTTGACCCAGCGGTAGAAGTCCGGGTCGGTGAACGTTGTCTGGTAGTTGGTCCAGACCCAGGGGTCGGGCAGCCCTACCGGGTCGGCGGCGAGCTGTGCGTTGCTGCGGAACCCGCCGATGATCGAGAAACCGAGTGGGACCACGATTACCAGGAGCACCGAGATGGCGATCGCATACAGAAGGAATCGCCCGAGGTCGAACCCACGGGCATGTGGGGTGGAAACGCTTGAGGCAGTCATTTCAGTTGGTCAGCGCTCCCTCCAGGTCGCGGCGGAGAACGAACCTCTGGTAGAGCAGGGCGATCACCAGTGACAGCCCAAAGATGATCACCGACACCGCGCTGGCGTACCCGAACTGGGTGCGGCGGAATCCCCAGTCCACCAGATAGGTAGCCATCGTCGCCGTGGAATTGACGGGTCCTCCCTTGGTTGTGACCCACACCAGGTCGAACAGTTGCAACGCGCCGATGATCGAAAGAAAGATGGAGACCCGGATGGTTGGGCCGAGCAGGGGGAGGGTCACGAACCGGAATCCCTGCCACCAGGTGGCGCCGTCGATCGCCGCCGCCTCCTCGAGCTCGTCGGGGATGGTCTGCAGGCCGGCCATGATCAGCACCATGTGGAATCCGAAGTACTTCCACGAGATGACGAAGAAGAGGCTGTAGAGGGCAATGCTGGGGTCGGCCAGCCACTCCTTCGTGAGGTCACCCGCCCCGGCCGAGGTCAGCATCACGTCGAACAGGCCCGCAGGCCGGAAGATCTGACGCCATACGACTCCTGTGACCACCTCCGAGAGGATGAACGGAGCGAAGTACATGGTCCTGAACAGGCCGCGGCCCTTCAGGCTTCGGCTCAGCAGCACGGCCAGTGCTATGGCGAACGGTATCTGGAGGGCCAACGAGAGACCGATGATGATGAAGTTGTGCTGGATCGCCTCGATGAAGAGCGGGTCGGCGAATGCCTCTCTGAAATTGTCCAGACCGACCCACTCGGTCAGCGGCTCCAGGCCATTCCAGTCGTAGCCGCTATAGCGGATGCTCTGCGTGATCGGGTAGAGAACGAACATCCCGTAGAGAAGGAGGGCGGGGAGCAGGAAGCCGATCACCATCGGCCAGGGCGCGACACCGGGCCGGCGATGCGAACGCCGGAGCGGGCCTGAAGGGTCGGCGGTTTCGGAGTTGCTCGTCATCGGCTCGATAGTGGGTGGAGGGCCGCCGAAATGGCGGCCCTCCACGTTTTTGCTCACACTACGGCCGAGGTCAGCTCGCGGCGTCAGTGATCGCCTGAGTCACCTCTTCTGGAGAGGCGGTCCCTGCGAACAGGGTGGCTACAGCGTCGTTCACCGCCGCGCCAAGCTCGGGCGAGAAGTACTGGTCGAGATAGAGCTGGACGAATGTCGCCTTGCTCAGTCCTTCGAGTACCGCTAGCTGGTACGGATCCGTTATCGAGTCCTCGGCTCCCTTGGTCACGGGGAGCGTGGTGCCGGTCGCACCGACGATCCGTGCGTTGTCGACGTTGGTGATGAACTCCAGGAACTGGATCGCCTCCGGCTCGGCGTCCTTGCCGACAGCAAAGCCGTCGCCACCACCGAACCCGTCGGTTCCGGCACCGGCTCCGCCATCGACTGCTGGGAATGGGAACCATCCGAACTCGGCGGGTAGACGGTCGGCGATTGGATCCTCCGGGACACCAATTCCCGACTGGTTGGCGTAGGCGCCCGGGCCCCACTGGCCCATGAGGCTCATCGCCGCGGCACCTGTGCCGATGGTTCCCGACTCACCGTCGGGACCGTCCCACGGTGCGGC
>DATDJH010000329.1:0-2998 GCA_036520635.1 Acidimicrobiia bacterium | reverse complement strand
GACCTACCTACCCAAATGGGCCTCGACTCCGACCACCCTCTCGCTCACGGCGAAGTGGGCAAGGTCGGGGTGGCCATCGACACCCTCGACGACATGCGTCGGCTCCTGGATGGGATCCCGCTCGACGAGGTCTCCGCCTCGATGACCATCAATGCCACCGCTCCCATCCTCCTTCTCCTCTACCAACTGGTTGCGGAGGAACAGGGGGTCGATGCTTCCTCGCTTCGGGGGACGGTCCAGAACGACATCCTCAAGGAGTACGTGGCCCGTGGCACCTACATCTACCCACCCGGGCCATCGATGAGGCTGGTCACCGACATCTTCGAGTACGCCCAGACGGAAATGCCCGAGTGGAACACCATCTCGATCAGTGGCTATCACATCAGGGAGGCAGGTGCCACCGCAGCCCAGGAACTTGCCTTCACGATTTCCAACGGCTTGGCGTACGTGAGGGCAGCCATCGGCGCCGGGTTGGATGTTGATGAGTTCGCTCCGAGACTGTCCTTTTTCTGGAACGGGCACAACAACTTCTTCGAGGAAGTGGCGAAATATCGTGCAGCCCGCCGGATCTGGGCCCGACTCATGAAGGAGACGATCGGAGCGTCCGATCCGAGGAGCTGGGCCATGCGTTTTCACACCCAGACCGCGGGCTCAACACTCACCGCGCAGCAACCACTCAACAACGTGGTCCGCACCACTATCCAGGCACTGGCTTCCGTCCTCGGTGGTACCCAGTCGCTGCACACCAACTCCTACGACGAGGCGCTCGGGCTGCCGACCGACGTGTCGGCTCTTCTCGCATTGCGGACCCAGCAGGTGATTGCCTTCGAGACCGGGGTTGCGGACACCGTCGATCCTTTGGCCGGTTCCTATTTCGTCGAGTACCTCACCGATCAGTTGGAGGCCAAGGCCGACGACCTCATCGAGAAGATCGAAAGCCTCGGAGGTGCAGTCGCTGCGATCGAGGACGGCTGGATGCAGGCTCAGATCGAAGAGTCCGCCTACATCGAGGCAAGACGGCAGTCGGACTCGAGTTCGGTTGTCGTCGGCGTCAATCGGTTCCAGGAGGGTGACGAGGCAGTGGTACCGGTGCTCGACATCGATCCTGCCCTGGAGGAAGGCCAGAAGCGCCGACTGGGGGATTGGCGTGCCGGGCGGGACGGCGCCGCCACTGGATTGGCCCTGGACAACCTGGAGGCTGAGGCGGCGACGGACCACAACCTCCTTCCTCCGATGAAGGCAGCCCTGGCGGCGGGAGCCACGGTCGGTGAAATCTCGGATCGCCTTCGAACCGTGTTCGGAAGCCATCGACCCGGTTGATTCCGCCGGCGTTATCTGAGGCGGTTACCGTCCCGACCGATTCAGATGGCAGATAACCGAACTCACTTGGTGATCATCGGCGGCGGGCCTGCGGGCACCCAGGCCGCCACCACCGCAGCTTCCAAGGGCGCCCGCGTCACGCTGATCGAGAAGGACATCGTCGGCGGGGCAGCTCATCTTTGGGATTGCATCCCTTCGAAGACGATGGCTGCCAGCGCCCTGCGCCACACGTCGATTCGCAATGCGGCCAAGCTTGGTTTTGTGACCGAGGTGGGACGAGTCGACCCCAAAGTCCTGTCGGAGCGGATCGAAGTCATCACCGGGGACATCAACCGGAATTGGATGAGGCTCCTCGAATCCCAGGGCGTCACCATGATCGAAGGCACCGGTCGCTTCGTGTCCGATCACGAGGTGGCGATTGCCACCTCAGATGGAGAGCGCCGCTTGGCCTTCGACAAGGCGATGGTGTCCACCGGATCGGCGCCGCGGGTCCCGGATTGGGCCCCGGTCGACGGCAAGCGGGTGCTCACCACGAGGGACAGCTATTTCCTCGATGAGGTTCCGGAACACATCGTGGTGATCGGGTCAGGGGTGACCGGCGTCGAATTCACCCACATATTCGTGAGCCTTGGATCCAAGGTCAGCCTGGTGGTGTCACGGCAACAGATCCTGCCATATCGCGACGCCGAGGTCGCTGCCGTTCTTGAGGAGGACTTCCTGGAGCGCGGGGTTCGGTTGGTGATCGGCGCCCGCGCCGAGAACATCGCGGTTTCATCCGATGGGATTTCGGTCACCTGCGACGACGGCCGGACCATCAGCGGCTCTCACGCCTTGCTGGCAGTGGGCTCGTATCCCCTGACCGACGGTCTCGACCTTGACGCAGCCGGGATCGCCTCCGACGGGGGCTATATCACCGTCGACGACTTCCAACGCAGTTCGGTGCCGCACATCTACGCAGCCGGCGACGTCACCGGGCAGATGCCACTCAGCTCGGTCGCGTCGATGCAGGGCAGGAAAATCGCCCGTCACGCACTCGACCTTCCCGTCACCCCACTCGACTACTCCAAGGTGCCTGAGGCCATCTTCACCGAGCCGGAAATCGCTTCGGTCGGCCTTGTCGACGTGGACGCAGCCGCGTCAGGCCGCAAGGTCCGGACCATGAAGGTGCCATTCGCTTCTAACGCACGTTCGGTGTTGCAACACGTGACGCGGGGGTTTGTGAAGCTGACCTCCGATCCCGCAACTGGAGTCGTGCTCGGCGGCACCATCGTCGGGCATCGCGCCTCGGAGTTGATCGGGATCGTGGCGCTGGCGGTTCAGGCACGGGTGACTGCCGAGACTTTGGTGGAGACCCTCATGGTCCATCCCTCGATGTCGGAAGCCATCTCGGACGCTGCGGAATAGTTGTCCTAAGTCATAAGTCCCAAGTCTCAGGCATGTGACTTGAGACCCCTTACTTGACGATGGCGATTACCTGTCCGGCGCTGACCGTGTCTCCGGGCTCCACCCGAAGGTCGACCACCTCACCAGCGTTGGGCGTCGTGACTTCGTTTTCCATCTTCATGGCTTCGAGGACGCAGATCGCGTCCCCCGCCTTGACTGAAGCACCGGCCTTGACGTGAACTTTGACGATCGTGCCCTGCATGGGAGCAGTGAGCACCCCGTCTGAGGCACTTCC
>DATDJH010000328.1:0-2394 GCA_036520635.1 Acidimicrobiia bacterium | reverse complement strand
ACCGGCCAACCCCATTTTGCTGCCGGGGCCGACATCAAGGGCTTCCAGGCTGCCTTCGAAGCCGGGACCAAGGAGCGGACTGCCTGGACCCTTCAAGAGGCAATCGCCGCATTGGAGGGCCTGGAGAAGCCGACTATCGCCGCAATTCACGGGTACGCCCTAGGCGGTGGTCTGGAACTGGCGATGGGGTCAGACTTTCGCTACCTCGCCGAGGATGCCCTGGTCGGCCAGCCCGAGGTCCTGCTCGGGATCATCCCCGGTGCCGGGGGGACCCAGCGGCTGGGTCGCCTCGTTGGCTACCAACGAGCCAAGGAGATGATCCTTACCGGGCGGCAGGTGGGCGCCGAGGAAGCCCTGACGTTCGGTCTCGCCGACAAGGTCGCCCCGTCCGGCGAGATCCTCGAGTTGGCCCTCGCCGACGCCGTGGCTTGGGCAACCAAGGCGACCCGGGCCATCGCCGCCGCCAAGAAGGCGATGCATCGTGGATTTGGAACGCCGGTGGACGAGGGTCTCATGGTCGAGCGTGACGCCTTTCAGGTCGCCTTCGGGTCGGAGGACGCTCGCGAGGGTGTCGCCGCCTTTATCGAGAAGCGGGCGCCGGAATTCAAGGGCCGGTGACGCGAGCCGCGAGACGGCCCAGATTCCCCTTCCAGATCCGCTTCAGCACCGGGCCTGCCACCAAGGCCCCCAGTGAACCGCCCAGCCACCATGGGAATCGGAGCTGCTCAGACCAGATGAGCCGGGTCCCGGTCTCTATGGGCTCGAGAGCGAATCGGCCGGAGCCGGAGACCGCGCCCACGTGCTCGACGGACATCGACCGGCCCTCATCCCACTCGGTCACCGTCATCAGGTCGGTGGTTCGAAACGGCCCTACCCGGGTCGGGACCAGCATCCGGGTGCCCAAACCGCTGCGTTGCTGATCCGTGAATCGGATCTCTTCCGCATCTGCCATCCATTCATGATGTGAGCCAAGGTCGGCGAGCTCGGCCCAGACCCGTTCGGGTGGCGCCGGGATGTCGACGATCAGTTGGTGCAACAAGGAGGACGAGGGTATCTCTGACTCGAACAGGCCCCGCATCCTGCGAGAATCCGGTGCTGTGATCTACCTCGACCACGCCGCCACCACACCGATGCGCCCCGGAGTCTGGGACGCCATGGCGCCCTACGCCGACATCATCTATGGCAACTCCTCCGGTATCCACGGGGTATCCCGCCGCGCCAAAGACGCCCTGGAGGAAGCTCGGGAGAAGATCGCATCGGCCATCGGCGCCGACACTTTGGAGATCGTCCTCACCTCCGGGGGCACCGAGTCGGACAATCTCGCCATCAAGGGGGCGGTGTTCAGTGGAAGCCCGCGTCGCGGGATGGTCACCGTGGCTACCGAGCATGAAGCGGTCCTGGAGACCAGTGATTTCGTGAGGCGGCTCGGGATTCCGGTCACCGTGGTCGGCGTCGACATAGAGGGCATGGTTGATCTCGACCAGTTGCTGGCGGCAATCGACAGGGAGACGGCGATCGTCTCGACGATGCTGGTCAACAACGAGACCGGCGCGATCCAGGCCGTGGCCGATATCGCCCGTGCAGTCAAGAGCCACAATCCCGACGTCCTGGTGCATACCGACGCCGTCCAGGCCTTCGGCTCCGAGCCGATCGACGTTGCGGCGCTCGGTGTGGACTTGATGTCACTGGCCGCCCACAAGTTCGGAGGCCCCAAGGGGGCGGGAATCTTGTATGTCCGTGAAGGGACACTCCTGGAACCGGTACAGCACGGTGGAGGTCAGGAGCTCGGCAGGCGCTCCGGGACCCATGATGTCGGACGGGCAGTGGGGATGGCTGAGGCCATGGACCTGGCCCTGGGCGACCGTGAAGATTTTCGGCATCGAGTTCGCCAGATCCGTGACGACTTCGAGAAGCGACTGATCGCCGGAATCGAGGGTTTGGAGGTCAACACTCCCGAGGAGCGACGCTCGCCCCATCATCTCAATGTTCGATTTCCCGGAGTGCTCAACGAAACGCTTCTGGTCCGCATGGACCTCGCTGGCGTCGCGGCATCAGCCGGATCCGCATGTCAGTCGGGAGCCACCGAGGTCTCTCACGTCCTCGAGGCGATGGGGCTGACTCCCAACGAGGCCAGGGAGAGCATCCGTTTCAGCTTTGGCTGGCCGAGCACCATTGAAGAGGCCGAGGAGGCCGCCGAGATCGTGACGGCTCTGGTGGGGCAACTCAGATGAGGGCGCTGGTGGCGATGTCCGGTGGAGTCGATTCGTCGGTGGCTGCAGCCCTCATGAAACAGGCCGGCCACGATGTGGTGGGGGTGACCCTGAAGATGTGGTCCGGTCCCAATGGCGAGGCCCCAACAGCCGGGTGTTGCACCGTGTCCGATGCCGAGGATGC
>DATDJH010000327.1:0-5802 GCA_036520635.1 Acidimicrobiia bacterium | reverse complement strand
CGCAACTCCGTTGCCGGTGGCCCATGTCGCTGACCTCGCGGATCTCTGGACCCTTCCGGCCGTGTTCGTGGCGCTGCTCCTCAAATCCCGATTGAGCCGAACGGGCAAGGACGTCCCTGAGATTCGCTCGCCTCAGAGCTTGTGGATCTGATCACCCGGTCGGACGACCCCTGGCACCACCACGGAGGTGTTGATCCCCCGAAACGAGTGATCACGACCTGCACCGGTGTTGACGAATCGCAATGCGTCGGCGCCAAAGCGGCCTGAGAACTTGGCGCAGCCACGATGGGGCACTTCGCTCACCTCGACCACTGCGGTTCCCAGTTGCAACCTGGTGCCCGGAGGAAGGTTCTCAGGGCTGAGATCGAGGTCCACATAGAACTGATCGCCGGCCAACGACCAGCGGTCACGGTCCTGTGCGACGAGGCCGATGACCCTCGCATTCATGATGGTGACCTGAGTTTCGGGGTTCGGTGACCCGTCAGGCGTGGTGATCGTCTCCCGAGAGCTCCAGTTGTCGCCAATCAGCCCCAACGAGAGGTCGAGCTGGGCCTGGTCGACTTCTTCCCTCTGATCGACCCCGGGGCGCCTGATGATCAACTCCACGGTGCCCAGGTCCTTCGGAGATTCGAGAATATGCCCAAGGCCGGCCTCGAGGGCAGTCGCATCCAGATAGAGCGCAGATGTCACCCGGGCAAGGTACTACACGCCCGGCGGGCGCAGAACCAAATAATTCGGATCCTCGAACACAGTCACCCAACCGGCGTCTTCGAGATCGCCGACGACGGTGTCGGTCACCTTGAGCAAGGCCTGCTCGATGCCATCACGCTCGAAAACCGGCTCGAACGGCTGATCGCCATCCCGGACCGCCACGAACTCGGCCAGACGCTCCTTGTAGAGCTCGGCGCGGTCGTCGATGAAGACCTGCCGGTCGGGGCCCTCGGCCCAGATCAGATATCCACCGGTGCGGTCATCGTGGAACGTGCGGCTTCCATCCAAGGCGGCGGCCGCGGCCACCGGGAACCTCTCCTCATCGATCGAGGCGTCGGAGATGAGGAGGAAGGGAAGGATGAGGACCGCGCTCCCGAAGACGACGGCCTGGCCCTTCGAGAACCGGGGGCTCGAACCGGCCTTCAACCCGTAGACGCCGAGGCTGACCAAAGGGATGAGGGCCAACCAGGACGGCGGCAGAGCGCGGGTCGCTCCCAGGCCAAGGATCAGGAAGGGGACGATCAACAGGAGGTGCTTGGGAGTCACCCGCCCCTTGACCGCCGCCCACACGATCAGCGCCATTCCCAGCAGGAACGGGAGAAACACGACGGAGATGATCTCGGGGCGCCTCCACTCCGACAGCAGTGCCAGGGCGTCCCTGGCTTTCACGAAATCGAGGAGCACGCTCAAGACTCCCAGTCCATGAGCGGTGAGAAGGGTCACCAGACCCGACAGGATCGCCGTAGGCAGCCACTTCCAGTCCTTATCGATCAGAAGGGTCAATCCCACATACGCCAGGCCGAGAATGAAGCTGCCGTGCATCGACGCCCAGATCCAGAACAGGAACGGGACGGTCCAGCGAGCCGAGGGCCGCTCCCAGGCCAGGATCACGAGGACGAATAGGGCGAAGGAGAAGATCACCGGTCTCGGGACCAGGAAGCTGAGGAGGAGGATGGTGCTCAACAGCAGAACCACAGCAGTCCCTGAGACGCTGCGAGAGCGCCGGTAAGCGATCAAACCGATGCCGAGAAAGGTGATCGAGGTCATCAACAGCAACATCGGAGGGACAAAGCCGAGTCCCCAGTTGCGCTCCCCCCATGCGTAGAGAAGCTCTGCGAGCCAGCTTTGGGTCAGCCACGGTTCCCCGTGCATGGTGAACGAAAAGGGATCCGTGGTGAGAACCTCGCCCGCCACGGCCTGGAGGTCGCCGGCGCGTATGTGCCACAGGAAGGAGTTGTCCCTGATCGGAGCCCAGGCATCGAGAACCAGCGCCACCCACGGCACGAGAAGTAGGAGATGCCCGAGTGAGAACCGGTTGCGTGACGGCGCGGCCGCCGTCGAGTTCATCTGTCGATGAATGCGGCGCCGATCTGGATCGCCGCCGGCCCCAGAAGGACGATGAACAGGGCCGGGAAGATACAGAACACCAGGGGGAACACGAGCTTGACCGGAGCGGCGAAAGCCTTCTCCTGGGCCCGCTGACGGCGCTTGACACGCATTTCATCGGCCTGGACCCGAAGCACCCTGGCGATGGTCACACCGAAGGCCTCAGCCTGGATCATGGCCAGCATGAACGACCTGAGCTCGTCGAGGTCAGTGCGATCCATGAGGTGACGCATGGCGTCACGACGGCTCACCCCAACCCGGGTCTCCTGCAGCATCCGGAAGAACTCCTCCGAAAGGGGTCCAGGCACGGTCGCCACCACCCTGGAAAGAGCGGAGTCGAAACCGAGACCTGCTTCCACCGAGATGACCAGGAGGTCGAGGACGTCTGGCAATGCGCGCAGCATGGTGTGGGAGCGATCGTCGATCTTGCGCTGGAGCCAGGCGGTGGGCCCAAAGAACCCAAGCACGATGGGGAGGACGAAGAGAACGGTCCTCTGGACGCCGGAGGCCCCGTAGTCGACCAGGAAGAAGGCGGCGAAGAGACCCAATCCTGTGGTCAAGAACTTGATGACCACGAACGAGGGGGCATCGAGGTTGCCCGGGTTGCCGGCGAGCACCAGGTTGTGTTGCGTCTTCTCCAGGTACCCGGTTGGCGTGAACCGGTTCAGGAAGTTGGAGATCTTGAGGACGATCGGGCCGATGGTCCGCTGTGCGAGCGGCTTGGCCAGCTCGTCATCACGGATGACGCCACCCGTGGCACGGCCGTACAAGGCCAGGCGGTTGGTCATGTCCTCGCGAGCTCGGGTCACGCCGAGGCCAACCCACACCAGGACGAAGAAGATCAACGCCCCAACCGCAACCACTGCGAGCAATTGTCCGTCGAGTTCAAGGATGTTCATATTTCGATGTCCACGATCTTCTTGAGCCAGAACACTCCGGCGCCCATGAGCAACAGTCCGGCAACGATGGCCAGGCGGCCAGTCGGCGATTCCACCAGCGGCATCAAGTAGGAGCGGTTGTTGAACCACAGGAAGAGGAACATGGCGAACGGCAGTGAGCCGAGGACGATGGCCGAGATGCGACCCTCAGCGGTCAGGGCTCGAATCTCACCCTTGAGCCGGTTGCGGGACAACATCGTCTCGGCCACGGTCTGCAGGACCTCGGCGAGGTTTCCACCAACCTCACGCTGGATCTCGATTGCCATGGTTGCCCACTCGAAGTCCTGGGATTGGGTTCGCTCAGCGATCCCCTGGAGGGCATCCGAGACCGTTCGCCCCAACCTGGACTCGGTGACGCCCCGGCTGAACTCGCGCGACGTCGGCTCCGGAGCCTCGGCGGCTACCGCCTCGATCGCTTGAAGCAGGGAATAGCCGGCCCGCAGCGAGGTAGAGAGAAGGGTGAGAGTGTCTGGAAGCTGGTTCTCGAAACGCCGCTTCTCACGACCACCGGCGTAGCGGATCATGAAGACGAAGAAGAGAAGCAGCAGGCCGAAGACGATGAGACCCGTGATCGGGCTGCTGAAGATGGCAAGGAACACGCCACCGACCGCGGCCAGACCGAACATGGCCAGGATGGCCTCACCAGGTGTCATCGGGATGTTTGCCTGTTCCAGGGCAGCATTCACCCCGGAGAGCATTCCGCGCTTCCTGACCTCTTCCTCGGCCGCCTGGCTGAACCGGTTGAGGATCGGAATCCGCTGCAAGAACGGGACCTTCTCCTCCTCCGTCGCCCGGCCGCGTCGACCGTATGCCTGAAGTCGCTTGGCGAAACGTCCCCCGCCCTCGTCGTCGTCACGCCCGAACAGGATGATCAGGAACAGAAAGACGGTGAGGCCGAGCCCGACTGCGCCGATCAGGGCCAGCGAGCTGGCGCTAAGGGGGAGGTCGCTCTCGATCTTGATGGTGCTCGGGGGCACGGTGGTCACAGTGGTGGACGGCGACGACGAGGTGGTCGTCGCGTAGCCGGACACGGGGAAAGTCACCGTGGACGACAGCCCACCGGGATAGGCGACAGCGAATTCGGCATCGCCCGGAGTCGACACGGGTGACACAAACCTGGTGACCAGTGTGTTGCTGATCTCCCTGCCGATTGCCGCGTACAGAGATGACAGCTCTTCGGGGTTCGGAGTGGACAGGAACAGACCACCGCCTGCCTCGGCAATCGCCTGAACCGGCGCCGGGTTGAAGTCCGGTGACTCGAGGGCAATGGCGAAGGTGCGGGCATCACTGGCGGTGACCGCGGCCAGGGCCTCTTCCTCGGTAGCCGTCGAGGCTGTGTCCTCGCCGTCGCTCATCAGAATCATGTTGGGAAGCAGGTTGTCCGCCGACGGAGTGTCAAACAGGCTCAAACCGAGGATCACGCCGTCGTAGAGGGCGGTCTCGCCGTCGGCGACCATGGCATCGATACGGTTGTTGAGGTCCGAGGCGTTGGTGGTGAACCCGGTCTGAACGACTGCAGTATCGGAGAAGGTCACCAAGGCGACCGAGTCCTCGGGGCTCTTGAGCGCCACGAAGCTCTTGGCGGCTGTCTTGGCCGCTTCCATTGGTGCCCCGGCCATGGAACCTGAAGTGTCGATAACGAGGACGACGCCGACGGGGACACTCGACTCCCCGAGCGCCACTGTCTCGAGGCCGGAGACCGGCTGGCCATCGACAGTGACCGTCAGTTGGGCCGGGTCCGGAGCGGTGGTCACATTCCTGAACTCGACCACCATCGCCACCTGGCCGCCCTCGGCATACCGAGAGCCCTCGATGTCGACGATCTCGATCTCAGGCGCGGCGGACTGTGCGAAGACAGCCGTACTCAGCCCCAGAACAAGGGCGACTACCAGCAGAAGAAGTCGTCTCACCCCCCACGACCCCTGGCGAACGGCTCCGGATCGAAGAGGTCGGCGGGGAGCCTGATGCCCTGGTTCTCGAGGTCTTCGGAGAAGGTGGGGCGAATCCCGGTGGCCTTGAGACGGCCCTTGTAGATCCCGTCCTCGTCGACACCCATGCCGAAGTCGAACAAGAAGATGTCTTGCAGGGTGATGATCTCGCCCTCCATGCCTTCCACTTCGGTGACGTGAGTCACCCGACGAGTTCCGTCCTTGAGACGGGACACGTGGATGATCAGGTCGACCGCAGAGGCGATCTGCTCACGAATGGCCCGCATGGGGAGGTCGAAACCAGCCATCAACACCATGGTCTCGATACGAGACAAGGTGTCACGAGGGGCATTGGAGTGGACGGTGGTCAGTGAGCCGTCATGACCAGTGTTCATGGCCTGGAGCATGTCCAGAGCCTCGGCACCACGAACCTCACCAACGACGATGCGGTCGGGCCGCATACGCAAGGTGTTACGGACCAGGTCGCGGATACCAACGGCACCCTTGCCCTCGATGTTGGCGGGGCGGGACTCCAGGGTGAGCACATGCTCCTGGTGGAGCTGGAGCTCGGCAGCGTCCTCGACGGTGACGATTCGCTCGTCGCCTGGGATGTACGAAGACATCACGTTGAGCGTCGTCGTCTTACCGGAACCGGTACCACCTGAGATCAGGATGTTGAGCCGTCCACGGACACAGGCCCGGGCAAAGTCGGCCACACGCTGGGTGATGGTGCCGAAGTTGATGAGGTCGGCCTCCTGGTAGGGGTCGACGGCAAACTTTCGAATCGTCAGGAACGGCCCGCCGATCGCCAACGGGTGAACCACCGCGTTGACACGTGA
>DATDJH010000326.1:0-2235 GCA_036520635.1 Acidimicrobiia bacterium | reverse complement strand
GGATCGACCGGCCGGTCCTCCCCACTGGCCAGCCGATGGGCGAGAGCTCCCGGGTTGCCGAAGCGGGTGGCCAGGGCATCACGGGGCAATCGGGCCAGCTCACCGAGGGTGCCGATCCCCAACCAGCGGAAAGTGTCGATCAGCTCCTCGCCATTGACGCTCTCCCGGAGCGTTGCCAGATCGAGACGTGAGAGAAACCCGATCGTGTCCTCGACCACCTGTGGCTGGCCAACTGTTGCGGTCGCCGAAGCCCAGCGGGCAGCGAACGGCCCATCGGCCACTCCGAGCAGAGCCTGGCCTCCTGGGAGATGGCCGACGAGGTTGTCGACCTCTTTGACCACCCGATCGGCCAGGGCTGCCTCCCCGCCATAGAAGCGCACTGCACCGGAGACAGGGACATAGACCAGACCCGGGGAAACCACTTCGACCCGTGGGATGAGATCCTCGATGACCTCCACCACCGGCTCGAAACGACGGGCCTCCTCCCCGGGGTCGCGGAGCAGCACCGTCGCAAACGGAGCCAAAGCCTCGGCTTCCCGACGTGGCATCCCCAAAGTCACTCCGGCGGCGAGCACCTCGCTCGTGGCGCCGACGACCCGGTCGTCGACGATCAGGGTCGGGTCAGACGACGGAGCGTCTGGCCTCCCCAACGACCACATCGGAAACCACACGCACAACGTCCGAACCTTCATCCTCCACCTCGAAACGCCGGGTCACCCCGGCCGATCCTTTTCCGGACGCCTCCAGCACCAGACGTCGTCTCCTCAATCTCCCGTGTCCCCGATCCGCCCCCTCCCAGGTGACCCCCAATGCCCGGAGCCGGAGATGAGCCACCCCGCTGGGGAGGCCATTGCCCATCGGCCGCATCGCCACCGACACCCCTCTCGCCCTGGCCAGTGCGGCGAGGCGGCGCAGATCCTGATCCTTGATCTGGGCCGGAACCTCGGCATAGAGGGCATGTACTCCTTCGAGAAGGGCAGCAGCAACCTTGGGCCAGATCCGCGAGTCATCGCAACGCACGATGACCAGGTGCTCGGCGAGGACCCCGGTCTCCCAGGCAGCCTCCGGCGAGATCCAGCTTCTGGTGTCGAGGACCACCACCGGGGCAACCTGCGAGGGCTCGGCGAGAAGTCTCAGACCGAGACGGGTGAGCCCGGTCCCGGAGACACCGACCATCTCGGTGATCCGACCCGGCTGGAGACGGAGCGATCCCTCCATGTCGAAGAAACGGGAAGGTTTCTCCAAGACGAGATGCTCGATGCCCAAACTGACTCCGCTATCGGGCGCTCAATCATATCGAACATATGTTCGATAGCAAGAGGGTCTCAACCCTCTTCCAGCTCCTCCAACGTGGCCGGCCAATCGGCCTTGAGCAGACGGGACAACGAGCGGTCGGCCAGCAACTTGCCTCCCGTCTGACAGGTGGCGCAGTAGTTGGTCTCGTTGCTGGCGTAGACGATCCTCTGCACCGGCGAGCCGCAGCGTGGGCACGGCTCCTTGAACTTCCCATGCACCGCCATGTCATCTCGAAAGGCGGTCACCTTCGTCGGCCAGCCTTCCCCTACCTCGACCCGCAACCGCTCGGTCCAGGTGACCAGCGAATCCACCACAGCCTCATGCAGCCGGGCCACCTCTTCATCGGTCATCTGCCCGGTCCGCTTCACCGGGGAGAGCTTGGCCTCCCAGAGGATCTCGTCGGAGTAGGCATTGCCGATACCGGAGAAGATCCTCGGATCGGTCAGGGCCCGTTTCAGTGTCCGGTTCTCGGCCCGAAGCGCCTGCCCAAAAGCGTCGGCATCGACTTCCAATGGCTCGACACCACCCCGGTCGAGGGCGTCGACTCCATCCATTCCTCGAATGACCCAGATCCCGGCACGTTTGTGGGTGCCCTGTTCGGTCAGGATCAGCGTCCCCGGCTCGAAGTCGAGGGCGGCGAGACCGACCTTCTTCGGGATCGGTTTTCGTGGCACCTCCCAGCGAAGCCGGCCGGCAACCATGAGATGGATCACCAGGTAGAGGTCGTTTTCGAAGCCGAACACGATCCGTTTCCCGACCCGCTGCAGCGTCTGGACCGTGGAGCCGACGGCGGCGTCATAGGGAGGGTCAAAGGTGCGAAGCACCGCCGGTGATGCGATCCGCACGCCCGACAGTTCCTGACCGAGCACCCGACGCTCGAGAGCCTCGATGTAGACAACGATGTCGGGAAGTTCCGGCACCGGGCCGACGCTACCGGCC